>JAACZX010000569.1 GCA_009996555.1 Chitinophagaceae bacterium
AATAAACTGTTTCCTGAACTGGAAGAAGTGTTTATCAAACAACCGGATAAATCAGGATTGCCCAAACCTGCAGTTGCAGAATTGAAAGATCAGTTAAAGGAGGTAAATAAAAAATTGTCGGAGCACATACAAGCTGCTTCCATTGATGAATGGCTCGACAGGCACATGGCAGTATCGCCTGAAGATTTTGCAAAAGAACCACATCGCAACCGCTTAAATGTACTCATCAACCGCACCAATCACATGGCCAATCATATCGGCCAGTTATTGTTGCTGAAGGAAAAGAACTAAAAAAAAACGGCTATACAAATTGTATAGCCGTTTTACTGGTATGATAGCTGTTTTATTTCCGTAGTTCTAATCGCCACTCACCATTATCCTGTTTGATCAATACCCAGTTAACAGGAATTGATTCACGTTCTGGTGCTGGTTCTGTTTCTTCCATTGCCATTGCATCTGTTGCTGATTGCAATGCTTCCAGGTAATTGGAGCGTTCATTTTTGGTGAGTGTTACAATGCTTCCTTTTTCTTCATAAAAGAAATGCGTGGCAATAAAACGTTTTACATGATCCCTGCTCTCTTTTGGTAAGTAACGTTGCAGTTTCCAGAAATCACGGCTGCCAGAAAGCTTAATGGCTTTTTGTACATTGCCTGAACCACAGTTGTAAGCGGCCACTACCAATAACCAGTCATCAAATTGTTTGTAAAGAGCGTTCAGGTATTTTGCAGCCGCATTTGTGCTTTGATAAATATTTCTGCGCTGATCATTATTTTCACTTACACTTAAACCAAATGTTCTTGCGGTAGAAGGCATTAACTGCCAGATACCTGCAGCACCTGCGCCGGATGTAGCTGTGTTTTTCATTTTTGATTCAACAACGGCCATGTATACCAGTTCAGCAGGTAAGCCATGCTTCACCAGTATGTTGCGGATAAGTTTAAAACTGTTTGCATTACGTTGTTTAATATCATCAAGCAGGTCATCATGTTCATCAAGATAAGCATCAACATAATGTTCAACAGCTGGTTGCAGCTGCACAACAGGTAACACAATGTTTTTTGTTACAGTTGTTTTTACCATCAACGAATCATGAAGAAAGTTACCTGCAGCAAATGCTGTTTGCAACAAATGATTGTTGTTGTTTGTTGTGGCTTGTACTTGCTGAAATGAAGCAACAGGTATGCCGAGTAAGACAATACGTTTCCATAAAGTTGTTTTCATTACACTGTTTTTCGTTAAGAAATGCTCATGGGTAATGGATTTCTTATAAACAGTTTTTCAGTAAAGTATTGGAGAGTAAATGCGATCGGAAAAACATGTTGATCGGGTTACGGCGCACTATTTTCAATAATCGTGCTAAAGTGGAAGAGCAAAAGTAGACAGCAGTTTTGCGAAGTCCTAATAAACAGGGCATGAAAAACTACGCTGACAGGTTAAAACGCTGAGGCTCACGTTAATAACTTTTCCACAGCAATTATGTCAGGGATATTTACGATTTTTTGTTAAAACGATGTTTATGTAGCAAAAACAAAAGAAATGAATTGGTTTACATACACTTAACCGTTAGTAAGCAATGAAAAAATATTTTCAATTATTTTTTCTGCTGTTGAACAATTGTTGCTCTTTTTTGCTGTTGCTGTAGTATATCCTGTAAAAAAGGAGCTATTGTTTGGTCGAGTGAAGTCGCTGAAATATCAAGCACATGCGGATCATGTGCTAACTGCAGCCAGGGTTCAGGCGCATCAAATACGTATGTTCCAAACACAATAACAGGTGTTCCTTTTGCTGCAACAACTTCATCGGATGCAAGTATCCATTCGTCGGCCCATTTGTAAAGAAACTTTGCATCTTCTTCCAGCAAGCGCAGGCAGGAATGCGATGCGGGATAACCCGGCAATTCATACTGGTGAAAGCCGATCCCTTTTTTATTTTCAATATTGAAATTCCATTTTAATTCCCACTCATCATTAAATGTACTTGTTGTTTGTTCTGCTTTCCAGTTTGTATAATATAATCCTGGTGGAGTGGGATCTGCTTTGCGCCCCATATTCGAAGGGCCTGCATAAACAAGTTCACCATATTCGTATGCAGCAAAACTTTGTGAAGGATAGGAAAAGAAAATGATCTTCTCTATATCTTTTGCAGCAGGTACATGTAATGGAAAAGGAAGATAGAAAGGAAGGTCACCACTCAAATCATCGGGCACAAGAATTGAATCCATTTTAGCAAGATGGTTGCTGTCTGTACGGTTCACCGCCATCACAATTTTTCGCTCTGCAGTAGTTGCATGCTGAGCTAACCATTGCTTTGCTGTGGTAAACTGGTACTGTACATCTTTTGCAGGCTTTGCCCAGTTTATTTTCTTACGGGCAGGAGTAGCCGCCTTTTCCTGCGGTTCATTGCAAAATGCAAATACAACAACGCCGGACAGAATGATCAATCTTCTGATCACAGAATGTATGTTCATAGCCTTTCAACCTTTGATTCATGAAACCATTTTGCAAAGGCTATGCCACAACGATTATTTATGCGATCATTACTGCCCGGGTTGATTGTATAAAACAATAGGTTACACTGTTATTTACTGGAAATTATTTCAACGTAAGTTGTATTTCGCCCATATCGGTTGTTTCTCCTTCTTTTACAGGAATGTTTGAAAGTACTTTGTGTTCGTATGGCGGAATAGCTTCAATGATGAGTTCATACATTCCCGGCTTTACCTGTGTAAAAAGAAAGTTACCGCCTACAACATTACTCTTCAGTGTGTCTTTCCCTGAAACGGCCATTACACGTAATGCATTTTCAGCAGGTACTGCTTTGCCTTTAATGGAACCACCGTTTTGAAAAACAAAAGCAGATAAAATGAATACCGCAATTAACGTTGCAATAAAACCCGGATAAGTTTTTTTCATAATAAAGAAATTATTCGGTGAGCAAAAAGTAAGAACAGGGTAGAGGGAACAAGCATCATGCCATGCCGGTTTTTTGTTGATAAAAACAACAGGCAATTGAACATTGTTCAATTGCCTGTTAAGTGTTAAAGTTTAAATGTATTACAGGGGCTCTTCTTTTTTTACCTGCTCACTTGCTTTACTGTCCCGTGTATTTTTTTGTACAGCAATAGCAGCAAACAAACTTAATGTAAATGCCATACCATAAAAACCTTTCTCACTTCTTGCAAGCTCAGCATTCCATAAACCAACAGTAAGTAATACAAGTGATGTGAGTGCACAAAACCATGATATGCCGTAATAGATATTGGTAACGGGTATGCCTTCTATCTGGTCACGTACAGCTTTTTGTACCGAGATAGCTGAGAACAAACCAAAGAGTAAAACAGTAAAGTAATAACCCTTTTCATTTAGTTCCATATCGGCATTCCATAAGCCAATATTAAAAGCTGTGATGCCAATGATCAAAGCAGCCCATGTGGCCGCAACAAAAGCAGGGGATGGGGCGAGTGAATGTTTCTGTTCCATAATGGTTTTATTATTTGAAACAAAACTATTGGCCCGCCCGGTGATTGTTTTTGACAAAAGTCAAAATTTAATACGGTAAATGTTAAAGACGGCTGCGTATGCGGCTGAGCGTTTCCTGGCTAATGCCAAGATAAGAGGCAATATGACCAAGCGGCACACGTTCAGGTATATGCGGGGCTTCCTCCAATAATTGCTGGTATCGTTCAGCAGCTGTTTTAAACTGGGAATTCACATAACGCTCTTCCAGCCGGATGTAATATTTTTCATACGCAACACGTACCAGCCGTTCAATATCATGAAAGCGGTTGAACAACTCCGTGAGTGTATCTTTTGAAATAGACCATAAGATACTTCCTTCCAGCAACTGCAGGTTTTCAACAGCAGGTTCCTGCGTTGTAAAACTGTGAAACGATGTAACAAAATCATTTTCAAAACCAAACCAGTGTGTGATCTCTTTGCCATCAAGCGTGTAATAACCACGCAATGCTCCTTTTTCAAGGAAGTACAAATGCCTGCATATTTTTCCTTCTGTAAGCAAGTGCTGGTTTTTAGCCAATACCACCTGTTCAAAGCAATCGTATAAAGCCTGCTCTGCTTCAGTACTAAGGGGAGCATATCCTTTGATGTGTTGTAATAGTTGCTGCACAGTATAAAAATAAGTAACGCAACGTAATAATTGACTCAGGGATCATCCTGTGAGGTATCGCATCAACCTTACGGGATGGAAGTGAACATCATTGACCTTGCCGGTGTGTGCTGGCATTTTGTACCGCAATAAACCTTCGCTCCGCCGTTTAGTTACATTTCCCTAAAATCAACTAAGTGTTATTATTGAATGTGGACAACCTTATTGCTTGTATAAGTTGTTGTGCACATATTATAAATATATTTACCTGTAACCTCATTAAAAACGTACCTGCACCCGCTGCCTCCACATTCAACCAATCAACTGTTCAATGCTGTTTCAACCTGCTTCAATTGTACCGGCACCTTTGGCGAAAGAAGACCGCATCGCTTCGCTTGATGTTTTGCGTGGAGTAGCTATCATCGGAATCCTGTTTATTAACGTTGTTGGTTTTGGTATTGCAACCGGAGAGAAATTCAGTACAGCTGTATTCGGTGATCTGCTGAGCGCAGATTTTTTCAGCTATGCAGCAGTGTATATGTTTTTTGAAGGAAAGATGCGGGCTGTGTTCTGCATGCTGTTTGGTGCGGGCATCCTTCTTTTTAGTATCAATAAACAAAAGATACAACCAAAACGTGTTGCACTGCTTTTTTATCTCCGTATGTTATGGCTTGTATTGTTTGGGTTGGTGAATGCGCATTTGCTTTTATGGAATGGAGACATTCTCTTTTTTTATGGCTTATTTGGCATGCTGGTTTTTTTGCTCAGGAAAATGAAGCCTGTTTATATGGTTATGGCCATTCCTTTTGTAACGGTTGTGTGGTTTGTGATGGGCACTTTTTATTATCGTGATATACGTGA
>JAACZX010000196.1 GCA_009996555.1 Chitinophagaceae bacterium
CGGGGTTAACACAAGGTCTAAATAGGAGCTACGTTTTCCCATACTGAAAATTTAAACGAATTTAAACATTCATTGTGCATCTTCACAAGTGTTATGTAGCTTTAAGACATGATTCGATATCTTTCCACCCTTTGTCTTGTTGCACTGGTTGTGGCCTGCAACAACGAAGCCCCCAACGATAGCAAAGCTGCAGCTGATGCTGAGCCGCCACAACAATGGTTTGTAACCGATACTGTAATTGTATGGGATTGCAGTGCCGAAAGCAGAGAACGGAAGAAAATATTTTCACCCAAAGATTCTGTTACGGTTCCCCAGGCATTTGTGAATGGCATCAATAAAACATACAGTGAAATAAAGATCGAGTTCGACAGACTCTCGTCTGATACTTTGTTTGTAAGGATACCCCAGGCAGAATGGCTTACTGACAGAGCCGGCAATTCAGGAGCCGAACAATACCTTTCATTCGCAGCGCTGAACTTACTTGAAACAAAAGGTGTACAGCATGTGCATTTTGATTTTGTTGCAGGGGTGCATGCACGTCCGGCTACATGGAGCAGGAAAGATTTCAACGACTGGAAGCTCGACCCATCTTCGGTTCAATAAACGAAAAAGACGCTTTGTTTTTTACTTGCAGTTTCTGCTGTTTGCTTTCTGTGATATACAGAAAGTAAAACGGAAGCTGCAAACCAATATTTTTGTTAAAACCTTTAAGATTGAAACCCGTTTAACGTTGCTTCAATCTGTCTAAGAGAACAACCATCAACACATGAAACATTTTTTACCCTTTTTTATTCTTGTAATTACAATTGCATCCTGCCGGGGCAGCCGTTCTGCTACCTATAACGATGAAAGAGATCTCTCATCACTCATCAACAGGCTTAATAAAAAAGGTGCTGATGATAAAATAATAGCTGATCTGCAACAGGTGTATAACAATGCATACACCAGTTCTATGCAGCGGCTCAACAATTACAGTTACGATCCCGCTCCGAATAAGTGGGACAAGATCATTCCGGAACTGGAAGGTTTGCACCGCATGTATGAAACAATCAGCCAAAGTGCTTATGCTGTGCGTTTGCTGAAGCCGGATAATGTTTATCCCCGTTTAATGGCAACAAAAGATTCTGCGGCAGCCGACTATTACCAGTTTGCTAATGAGCAGATGAATTTGCAAACAAGGGAGAATTACAAAGAAGCTTATTATGCATTTCAACGTTCACAACAGTTGGTGCCAAACTATCGTGATGCAAAACAACTTCAGAAAGAAGCGTTCGACAGAAGTATTGTAAATGTGCTGATTAACCAGATTCAATACGATCAGGTGGGAATGGGCAACAGCTGGGGCTGGAATCCTTACAGCAACCGTGACAGGCAATATCAGCTAAATATTATTCGTGATCTTGGCGGACAAAACTCAACCACCAATCCCGCACGTTTCTTTGATGAAATGCAGTTACGCAACATGGGCGCAGGTCCTGATCTTGTTGTAGATCTTGTATGGCGTAACCTTCGTTTCGATCAGCCAAGAGATCAAACACGTTCGTATAACAGAAGCAAACAGATTGAAACGGGAAAAGATACCGCTGGGAAACCGATATACACTACCGTTAATGCTACTGTACATGTAACAAAGCGGATATTGAATGGTGATGCTGATATGAACATCATTGTAACCGATGCAGTAAGTCGCTCTCAGGTAAAATGGGATCAGGTGCCTTCGGAATACCGTTACGTATTTGAGTTTGCAACATTTACCGGCGACAGACGTGCACTGGATAATAATGATATTACACTCATCAACAGAAGCGATAACCAACGGATTCCAACAAAAGAAGAAGCAATGGCCGAAATGATGCAACGCATCCACAGTAACATTGTAAGCAGGATCAGGAATACGGTAAGCTGGTAGAGAAAGAGAAGAGTTAAAGGTTAGGGTAAGAACCGGAAACCAGCAACTACTTCAACAACTGGTAAGCGATCAAACTTAAAATATAGGCAAGGCCTGTCATATACAGCAATTGTATTACAGGCCATTTCCAACTCCTGGTTTCACGTTTTACAATAGCCAGCGTGCTCATACACTGCATAGCTAAAAGATAAAAGATCATGAGTGAAACACCGGTGGCCAGTGTGTACACTTTGCTGCCATCGGCTCTTACTGCTGAGTGCATTTTCTGCCGTAGAGTTTGTTCATCTTCACCATCACTGTCAACAGAATAAAGCGTGGCCATTGTACCAACAAATACTTCACGTGCAGCAAAAGATGTAATAATAGCGATGCCGATTTTCCAATCGTAACCCAGCGGTTCAATTACCGGTTCAATATACTGGCCCATTACACCTGCGTAAGAATTTTGCAGCAGGGCTGTTTGTTTTTCTTTTTCCAGCACATCTGTTTCAGAAGGGTTGGCTGCAATGCGTTGAGCGTATTCGCTGTTTACTTTTTCTATCCTGTTACCGGGACCGTAAGAACTGAGTGCCCACAAGAGCAGACTGATAACCATGATGATCTTACCTGCATCAAACACAAAGATCTTTGCTTTTTCCACCATCGTGATCAACACATTTTTATAACGTGGATGACGGTATAACGGCAGTTCAAGAATAAAAAAGCTTTTCTCTTTCAGTTTAATAAACCGCTTGGCAACATAGGAAACCAGCAAGGCAATCAATACACTGAACACATACAAACCCATCATCACCAAACCTTGCAAACTTAAAAAGCCCAGGTAATATGTTTTTGGAATAACGAGTGCAATGAGAATGGTGTACACGGGTAAGCGGGCACTGCAACTCATTAAGGGTGTAACCAGGATGGTAAGAAGCCGTTCTTTCTGGTTCTCGATATTACGCACACTCATGATGGCGGGCACTGCACAGGCAAAGCCGCTGATCATGGGCATTACACTTTTTCCGTTCAGTCCCACTTTCCGCATGATCTTATCAGTAAGAAAACCAATACGGGCCATATAACCAGTTTCTTCAAGAATGGTGATGAGGCCAAACAGGATCATGATCTGCGGCACAAAAACAAAGATGCCGCTTAACCCGGCCAGCACACCGTTAATGAACAGATCGGTGAGCCATGAATCGGGCATCCAGCCGCTGAACCAGTTGGATGCTTTCATGAAAAATAATTCGATAAGGTCCATTGGATACTGAGCGATCCAGAAAATACTTTGGAATAAAAGGAAGAGGACAAACAACAAAATGGCATAACCCCAGAAGCGATGCAATAACACCCGGTCAAGCTTTTCAGCGATCAGCTGTTTTTTTACCGGCGATTCTTCTGTTATGGTTGTTTGAACAATTTGCTTGATGCGCTGGTAGCGCTGCATGATCTCTTCTGCCTGTATGCGTGTGTGCTGTACCTTATTCTTCTGTTCAATTGCTTCGATCTTTTCCTGCAGCTCATCATTCAGCAAAAATGATTCGTGGTTGATGAGGTGATGAATAGCAGCATAATCACTAAGCGCAGGCAACAGTTCTTTTACTTCTGTTACCGCATCAGGAGCCAGGTTTTTATTGGGAATAAAATCAAATGCAGGTGGACGGTACTGCTGACGGGCCGTTGCTTCCACCGCTTTCTTCAACGCATCAATGCCTTTATTCTTTCTTGGGTTTACCGGCACCACCGGAATTCCTAATTCACGTTCCAGCCCATTCAGATCAATGATAATATCTTTTTTGCGTGCCACATCCATCATGGTAAGCGCAAGAACGGCTGGTATTTTTAAATCAATCAGCTGCGAAACAAAAAGCAGGTTACGCTTCAGCGTACTGGCATCGGCCACAATCACTACCACATCTGCTTTTACGTCTGTATCCTGGTTCATGAGCACACGATAACTTACCCACTCATCTGCACGGCGTGGATACAGGCTGTATGAGCCGGGAAGATCAATCAAATGGGCATTGAGATGTGGTCCTAAATTGATCTCTCCTGTTTTCTTGTCAACAGTAACACCGGGAAAATTACCCACCTTCTGGTTAAGACCTGTGAGCGTATTGAACAACGATGTTTTTCCGCTGTTGGGGTTACCAACCAGTGCAATATGAATTTTGTTTGTGGCCATGAAAGCAAGTGCAAATGTAGGTGCAAATCTGCTGGCAGCATTTACGAACTTCGGAAACATTGCAGCCTCATTTTGTAAACAGTGTTTTAAATTTCGGGCTAAGCAGTACAATAAACTTTCATCTGTTTACCTTTGGCATCTTAATTCTCTTCTACATGAAAAGTGTTGTCTTCGTTCTCCTTCTCTGCTTTGCAGCCAGCAGTTCTTTTGCACAAAAACTAAGTAAGACCGATAAGCTAAGTTTTGCCAACCTGCAGGCACATACCAGCTACCTGGCTGCTGATAAACTGGAAGGAAGAAGAACCGGCACAAAAGGTGAAGAACTGGCTTACCAGTACATTATACAGGAGTTTAAAAAGAACGGGATTGAACCAAAAGGTACAAATGGATACCTGCAGGTGTTTGAAGTAAATGAAGGCCGTCAACTGTTGCCTTCCACTTTCTTTATAATTGATGGAGAACATTTAAAACCGGAAAAAGATTTCTTTCCCTTCAGCTGGAGTGCAAATGGAAATTTTGAAGCAATGGCTGCAGCCGGTTTGCATGAAAGTGGCGGACCTTGGTTATGGGATATCAAAGAACTGCTCACAGAAAATGAAAACAACCCTCATTTTGATTTGGTTGATGCCATCCGCACAAAAGAAAAAGATGCTGCACAAAAGGGTGCAACCGCATTGATCATCTTTAACAGCGGTAAAAAAGAAACAGGATTAAAATATGATCCCAAGGACCGCTCTGCTTCATCTGCCATTCCGGTTATCTGGCTGCACAAACGTGTGGGCGATAAAATTGCTGCTGATCCTTCTGCCATGCGGGACATTAATCTCAAAGTGGAACAGGGAGATAAGATAAGGAAAGGACACAATGTAGTTGGT
>JAACZX010000197.1 GCA_009996555.1 Chitinophagaceae bacterium
ACAACTGATTGCTATTAGCTGTTACGTAACTCAAATTTGAAATTTATCTCCGCTTAAGTTGGATATACTTAAAACAGTAGTTTGCAGCAACACGATTCTTCAATTCCATCTTCCTATCTTTGCCCAACTCATGGGGTGCCACACTATACAGGGCTGAGATCATACCCACATACCTGATCCGGGTAATGCCGGCGTAGGAAAAACAAGTTGCTTGTGCACGCCCCTGAGTGAATAAAACAAGTGCTATGACAATTCACGAATGGGTTCAGGCATTTACCATGCAGCTGAAAGCAGTTCCCTTATTGGAATGGATCGGTGTAGGGTTTGGTGTAGCCGAAGTGTTGCTGGCAAGAGCCAACAAGATTGCATTGTATCCCTGCGGTATTATTGCCGTTGTTATTTCCACGTACATCTTTTTCCATGCAGGCTTGTATGCAGAAAGTGCGTTGAATTTATACTACTTCATCATGAGCGTATATGGCTGGTGGTTTTGGATAAACAGGAAGAATCATACAGCACCTGCCATCAGCAGAAGTACAAAACAGGACTGGATCATTACCGTTGCCATTGTTGTTATTGCATTTGCATTACTGTATACTGTACTTATAAACTTTACTGATTCCACTGTGCCCATTGCCGATGCATGGGTAAGTGCAACAGCATGGGCCGGTATGTGGTTACTCGCCAAACGGAGGATTGAAAACTGGATACTGCTCAACATCAGCAATGCATTTGCCATCCCGTTATTGTTGTACAAGGAGCTGCCGCTGTATGCTGCGCTTACTTTGTTCTTGTTCATCATTGCCGTACTTGGTTATATCGATTGGAATAAAAAACTCAAACAGCAAACACATGCACCTGCAGTTGAATAAAAAAGAGATCGCCGGAATAAAACGTTTGTGTACCCTTTCTGAAAAGAAAGGAGTGCTGGTACCAGCCTTGTTAAACATCATTTACAAAAAGAAATGGTTCAAGTTATTTATTCCAAAAGAGCAGGGTGGGCTTGCTTTGAACATAATGGATGCATTGCAACTGGAAGAACAGTTGGCATATATTGATGGTAGTCTTGGCTGGACTGTTACGCTTTGTTCCGGTGCTAATTTCTTTGCAGGATTTATGGATCAGCAAAAGACCGGTAAACTGTTTTATGCAAACAATGTTTGTTTTGGTGGAAGTGGAGCTGCCACAGGTATTGCTAAACAAACAAAGGATGGTTATGTGGTAACCGGGCGATGGAAATATGCAACAGGTGCGCCACATCTTACTCATTTTACTGCCAATTGTGTCATTCATCAAAATGGCAAGCCTGTTTTAAAAGAAGACGGTACTGCATTGATCCGTTCGTTTTATTTTAAGAAGCATGAAGTAAAACTGTACAACGACTGGCAGGCAATGGGCTTGAAAGCCACAGCCAGCCGCAGTTTCAGCATAACGAAACGGAAGGTAAAAGAGGAGCGTAGTTTTATCATCGATCATACACATGTAACTTTAGAACACCCGGTCTATCGCTATCCGTTCCTGCCTTTTGCAGAAACAACATTGGCCGTTAATACATTGGGCATGACGAATCATTTGCTCGATGAAGCAAGTATCGCATTCAAACAAAAGAAACTGAACCCTGCTGCATTACAACAGGCTAATGCTGCACTGCAAAAAGCCCGGCAGGAAATTGATAAGATGCGTAATGCTTTTTATACCATCGTTGAGCAATCGTGGAATGAACTCATCAGGAATAAACATATTGCACAAAAAACAATCAGGCAGATCAGTAAAATAAGCAGGCAGCTTGTAAAGCTTTGCAGAACACATGCAGCTATTGTGTATCCGTATTGCGGATTGGCAGCTACAGCAGAAACCTCCGAACTCAACCGGGTATTCAGAGATCTGTTTACAGGAAGTCAGCATGCGTTGTTAACGTATGATCAGTATTGATAGGGTAACCAATAACTAAGACGATTTACTAAGCATTCAAATAAGGAATGCAATACCTTTCCGCTTTCATTTACACATTCATTTTCTATAAATTGTATTTATGATCAACTGGGGTATTATTGGTTGTGGTGATGTAACCGAAGTAAAGAGTGGTCCGGCATTCAACAAAGTGCCCGGTTCCAGACTGGTAGCAGTGATGCGGCGTGATGCAGCCAAAGCCGCCGACTATGCCAAACGGCACAATGTACCACGCTGGTACAGTGATGCCGCTGCACTCATCAACGATGCAGAAGTAAATGCTATTTATATTGCCACTCCACCATCATCGCATGAAGCGTATGCCTTGGCAGCAATTCACGCAGGCAAACCGGTGTATGTAGAAAAGCCCATGACCATGAGTTATGCAGCTGCACAAAACATGGCGCATGCAGCAAACGCAGCCAATATAAAACTTACGGTAGCGCATTACCGCAGGCAGTGGCCATTGTTTCAAAAGATCAGATCGTTGCTGGCAGAAAAAGCAATTGGTGAAGTGAGGCTTGTGCAGCTGAAGTTGTATAAACAACCACCAACAGCTGCTGAGTTAAGCGATGAGAAATACATGTGGCGTTTCGATCCAGCTATTGCAGGCGGTGGACTGTTTCATGACCTGGCGCCTCATCAGCTCGATATTTTGTATTGGTTGTTTGGTGAAGCAGCATCGGTAAATGGCCTTGCAATCAACCAAGGCGGATATTATACAGTACCTGATTTGGTAAACGGACAAATCCTTTTCAGCAATAAAATAGTTTTCACCGGCAGTTGGTGTTTTACCGCAGCAGAAGCATGTGATGAATGTGAGATCATCGGCAGTGAAGGTTCGTTGCGTTTTAGTTTTTTTACTGATAACATTATTACACTGCAACGCAACAAGGAAACAACACAATTTGATTTTGAACGCCTGCAACATGTACAGCAACCAATGATTGAAGCAGTGGCGAATTATTTTTCGGGCAATGCAGACAACCCTTGTAGTGCAGAAGAAGGTGCAACGATAATGCGGTGGATGGATGAGATGGGGAAATAAGATTCGTTGTTTGGCAGATTGATTGTTGTGGGCTGTTAGTTATTAGTGACGTTGCAGCAAATAAGGATGTTCGGATAAGCACAACTGCTGTTTACGACAGTAGTACATAAGCTTAATCAGGGCGTATCCGAATTCGTGCTTATATCGAATTCGGGGTCTTTTTTGTTTCTTTTTGGACAAGCAAAAAGAAAAGAAAAAAAAGAGGTACTTGTCATTTCTTGATGATGCTTTCTGTTTAGCTGTAGCAATTCTGTAAATAAAAAGTCTCCAGCAAAATGCCGGAGACTTTCAAACGATCAAAGCAAAAAGGTTTTACGTCAGTATCACTTTCTCCATCACATCACCTGCACGAATCGCATCAATCACTTCTAAGCCTTCAGTAATTTTTCCAAAGCAGGTATGATTACGGTCAAGATGTTTTACGCCATTGCGGTTATGACAAATGAAGAACTGGCTGCCGCCTGTGTTCCGTCCACGATGCGCCATCGACATCACACCACGATCATGAAACTGTTTGGTGCCGTTTAACTCGCAAGGGATCGTATAGCCCGGTCCGCCTGCACCCGTACCATCGGGGCATCCGCCCTGGATCATAAAATCAGGAATCACACGGTGAAATTTCAATCCGTTGTAAAAGCCTTCGCTAACTAATTTTTTAAAATTGCCTGCAGCAATCGGAGCATCGTCATCATACAGTTCAAATTTCATAATGCCTTTGGCTGTATGTATTTCGCCTGTTGTTAATTTTATTTCGCTCATAGTTCCTTTTTTAAGACTGCGAAAGTAACATTTAGCTATGAATTGCAGGACAGCTGCCGGTCATTTTTCGAACCTGTTAAGATCGGGTGCCAGGTTTGTTCTCCAATCTTAACAATGTTTTGCCAGCCCACAACTTTCTTATCAGCTAAACGTTTTCTATTTTGTATCAGCAATTCCGGTTGCCGCAGGACTTATTCCTGCAGCAACATTCAACTAAATCGTACCGTATGCCCACAACTCTACTCAAACATGTTTGGTTACTTTTCTTCTTTACTGCCTGTGCTTCTGTTTCACAGGAACACCTTAGTAGTAACCGTCAGCAACAACAGAATAAGCCTGTAGCAGAAAAGTCTTTATCAATTGATACATTACTGATTGATGAGCAGCCAAAACCTTTAACCGATCTGCAGCAAACAGAAGAAGGACAGATTGTATTACAGGAGGGTTATTACGAAACTATCTATAAAAGCTACTGCCTGCAACCAGGCACACCCGATCCTTCGGACAGAGATGCCTACCTGCAAATGCCCCTGCAAACACATCGCAAAGAAATTGTGGAAACAGTGTTGCGTGGTTCATTACAAAAGCCGGAGCTTGAACAAAAAAATATTCAACTGTTATTATGGTCGGTTGTAAGCGGATCGGATTATAACAGGCTTTCGTGGCCGGTACAGTTAACTGCACAACAATTACTCACAAAGAAGCAGATATTTCAATTAAAAGGTGGAGTAGCAGGTGTAATAAAAACAGTTGCACAGCAGTTGCCCGATGCACGCATCAGCGGTGCACAGGTGAGTATGAAACGATTGTTTGAATCGGGTACAGCTACCTATGAGTCGTTTGAACGTATAGCTGTGTTAAGAGAAAAATCAATTATTCACAAAGCTGATTATAAAAAAGAACAATGGTATAAACAGGCAGGTGGTTATTATGTACGTTACTTCCCCAACGGTTACCAGCAGGTGAAAATACAACTGTATGTTCCAAAAGGTACACTTGATTCATCGGGTATGCAGGATGGAAATTATCTGCTCTTCGATCCTGTGAACAATATGGCTGCGCCGGCCAATTCAAATGCACAACGTTTAGGTATTGGTTCGCCTGTTGCAGAAATTATCCGTAAGATCATCCGTATACAAAAGGATATTCCCAAACCGAAACAACCTGCACCAAAAGAACAGCCAAAAACA
>JAACZX010000198.1 GCA_009996555.1 Chitinophagaceae bacterium
CAAGCACAAAACCACGCACAGCAAACTGTGGAAAATCTTTTGCCACACCTCTTGGAACCTTTTGATGTTGCTCATCCTGCTCCAGTATCTGCAGCAAACTGCGGGTGGCCCAAAATGCACCGGGAGTTTCGTTGGCATTGATGGTAATGAATTGATTGATCGAAATGGTATAACCTTCTTTACCCAGCGATATGTCTGCAGCAGAAAGGGTAAAAAAGATATCACCTGCACGTGGCGCACCTGTGCGTATTGTAAATTTTTTTTTGCCTGTTAGTGTTTTGAGATCACTTAGAAATGTATTAGCAACAGGCATTAATACCGATGCGTATTTTGCATCAACTACCAATGCTGCATGTTCCTTTAACAGGAAATTTCCTGTACCTCCTTTCCACGCACGCAAGGCGGGAATAACAAAGGGAGCATCGTTTACCTGTTGTTGTGCAAACGCCGAGCTTGCTGTGGTGCAGATAATTATCAGCAGCAGAAATCTGTCTGCAAAAAATAGTGATTTTAATCGCCTGAACAAAGTTGAATTAGTCTCTTTCATAAATAATGAACAGCAGAAGATGATGTGTTACGATCAAACTTAATTCAATTTGCGAAGGCTTGCCGAGGCCAATCGTTTGCGCAAGAATGAAAACCATACAGGCAATGGAAAAAGTGGTACTGCTAAAAAAGCGGCCGCATCACAAAGTTTTGCGACGGTACATGTCCAGCAGTAACATATTTTTCAGCAGCCAATCCATTTTCATCAGCCTGCTGATTTTATACAAAGGCACCAAAGCTGTCAGCAATGAAATATCTGCAAACTGTAACAACTCTTTCACCCGTTGCGGCACCACTAATTTCTGTGCTTCTGTCAACACCTTAAACCGCATGCTGCCAAGATGTTTTTTGTATTGCTGAAAAAGATCGGCAGTGTATGCACTCTTTTTCAGATCGGCCAGTAAATGTGCATTCCTCACCGGCAGCCATTCATGATAGGTGGCCGGCAGTTCTTTCACTCCCATCCGCACACCCACACGGTAAAACACATTGTACACTTCTTCTTTCTCTTCATTGCTTAACTTTTTTTCCAGCAATTCATAAGCCGCAATGGAGTAATGGATCAACATGAACAGCACATCACGATAAGCCCAATCAGGTATGTTATACCCACGGCTATGTTCGATTGCAGTATGTATATGCTGCATAGTATCAATGGCGTTGTTTGCTTCTTCTTCTGCCGAGAAAACAATTTTCCTTGCATAAGCAACTGTCGAAAATAAACGGCCTATCGGGTCGGAAGGCAGCTTGCCTGTAAAGTATAACCAATCCACAGCTTTGTTCAATGCAAACTCTGCTGATGATCCGGCAAAAATAAACAGCACAGTATCGCTCCTGCCCCATATCTTTCTTACAACAGAATTGTGTGCAACAAACTGTTTCATTGTATGCGTTGTTTGATCAATCGTTCTTACAGTATCCTGCAAATGTTACCGCTCTTAAAACAATAACTCCGCTCCTGTACCCCGGTTAACTTGTTTACAAAAATCGTTTGCCCGGTCACAAATATACATTTACTTTGTATTTCAAAGCGCTTTTTAAATCGCAAATATTTTGTGTATGACCAGCAAACTCAGCATTGGAAACATAATCAGTTACATTTTTGGCGTACTTGTATTTGCCATTGGTATTGTGAATACATTTTGGGGAAACGATGCAGGATTCGGCATCTTCATTCTGCTGCTTTCCCTTGTTTATTTTCTTCCGGCAAATGACTTTCTTAAAAAGATAACCGGCTTCAGTATTCCAAAAATGGGATTCGTAAAGATCGTTCTCGGTTTATTTATCCTGTGGGCATCTGCAGGTGTAGGTGAATTATTCGATAAGATCGATCTGATGCTTACAAGCTTCGGATTGTACTAAAAAGAAAACAGCAGCTTCATCGCTTCAGCAACATCAACACCGATCCAGCCAGTGTTAATACAATCACTACTTTGCGGTAACTGTCATCACGCAGTTTATTTACCAGCTTAAGACCCAATACAAAACCAAGCACCAGTGCAGGCAGCAGCAACAGATCAGTAAGCAAAGTGTTACTGTTAATATTCTTCCAGAAAAAAACCTGGAAAGGAAGTTTAAATAAATTGATCACCAGAAACAGCCATGCAGCAGTACCAATAAAATCATTTTTGGGTAAGCGCATGGCAAGAAAATAAAGATTGGCAAACGCTCCTGCCAGGTTACCCATCATGGTTGTAAACCCTGCTGCCAATCCTGTACCTGCAGCAAAGATCGGATGCCGGGGAACAACTGTACTTTTTCGCAATTCCATAAACAACACAATCACGATTGTTACCACCACAATCACCGCCATCAGTTGCCGGAAAAGCTGTTCATTCATATCCTTCCCAACAAACACACCCAGCAAAATACCCACAACCATCCATGGCATCAGTTTCCAGAAATGATGCCACTGTGCATGCCTGTTATAATAATACACAGCCGCAATATCTGCAATACATAATAACGGCAGTACAATACCGGTTGATGATTTACCGCCAAACACCAGGGCCATAATGGTAACCGAAAGCATATCAACACCCTTCAAACCCGCCTTACTTAAACCGATAATAAAAGCTGCGGCAAAAATGAGCAGCCATTGTGCCATCGAAAACTGGGAAAGAATATCCATGAGTTTGTAAAGAAAAGAAAAACTGTCTGCAAAATATGCACAAACTCACTCAGCAAATCATGAACAGCACAACAGGCAGCACATATTGTAAACCGAAATCTAACTGATCCGGCAACAACTTTTCAGATTTGCATGATGCATAGAATAGCAATTGGGGCTCTTTTGTTTCAAAACTAATTGTAGTATATTTAAGAGGACTGCAAAAACAGGACACTTGTTCTGTTAACAGGAATTGATTATTCACTGCAACAAACTAACTAATCATGAGAAAAAAATGTTTTGTCAGGTTAATGGCAATGCTGCTGTTATTGCTGCCGGCCAGCGTCTTCGCCCAGTCGAAGCTGATAAGCGGCATCATCACCAACAGCCGTAATGAACCGGTGCCTCTTGCTACAATTCAGCAAAAAGGCTCTTCTAATTTTACCACCGCATCTGAAACAGGACAGTTCACCATTAGGGTAACAGGAGTAAACCCGGTGCTCGTTATCTCCTCTTCAGGCTATACCACGCAGGAAGTAACAATTGGTGCAGCCACATCATACGAAATACAGCTTGTTGAAACAGGCACATTAAGTGAAGTAATTGTGACCACCGCATTTGGTGTAAAGCAAAAGAAAAAATCACTTGGGTATAATGTGCAGGAACTCTCTGCTGCGCAGCTTGATAAAGGAAAGGAAAACAATTTCATTAATGCATTACAGGGAAAAGTTAGCGGTGTTAACATTACTTCAACTGGTGGTGCACCGGGTGCCGGTACTGATATCCTCATCAGGGGTATCTCTTCATTAAACCCGGCTGCAAATAATCAGCCACTTATTATCATCGATGGCCTTCCTGTAAACAACAGTACGCTGCCTGCCAGCGTAATACCAAGTGCAGGTACAAATGGTAACCAGGCAAGAAGTAATGATCAGTTTGCATTTGCCAACCGAGGGCTTGATATTAACCCCGATGATATTGAATCTATCTCGGTATTAAAAGGTGCAGGTGCTACCGCACTATACGGTTTGCAGGCTGCAAACGGTGTTATTATCATCACAACAAAAAAAGGAAGTGCAGGAAAGATGAATCTTAGTGTGAACAGCTCAGTTAGTTTTGATTTCATCACCAAGTACCCTGAAATACAAACCCGTTACCGTGAAGGTGCCAATGGACGCATACCAGTTAATGCAGATGGAAGCCTTGGAACAAAATTCCAGTCTTTTGGCCCGCCACGTGGACCTAACGATCCGGCTTACAACAATTTCAAAAACGCTTTTACAACCGGGCACAGGTATAACAACTCCATTACATTGCAGGGTGGCAATGCCAAAGCAACTTACTACAGTTCTTTTGCAGCACTTAACCAGGATGGTATTCTTGATTATTCAAAATTCAACCGTTACACATTTAAGTTAGCAGGTAGTTACCAGGTGTCGCCTAAACTGCAAGTAAGCAGTTCAGCTACACTTACATCATCAAAAAACGTTGCGCCTTCTGCGGGTGATAAAGGTGTAATGACGGCACTCTCTTACCACACGCCCACTTATGATGTGCGTGATTACATTTATCCTGATGGAAGCATGAAAGTGTATTCACCTACGGTAATTGATAACCCATTGTATGTTGCACGTTTCAGCCAGATGGTGAGCAATCTCAATCGCTTCTTTGGAAATATGGGATTCAATTACGCTATTATGCCTAAACTGAAATTTGATTTTAAGATCGGCGGCGATTTTTACAGCGATAACCGTACACGTATAGTACCGGGGCCACGTTATCCCGGCGATCTTACCACATTTGATCTTGCCATTGCCAACGGTGGTTTTATTGTGGAAGACCGTATCAACTTCCGCAATATTACAAGCAATGCAATTTTTACCTGGCAGGATAATATTACCAATGATCTTGATTATACCATTACAGCCGGTTCAAATATTGAAGTAACACATATCGACAATGTAAACACACGTGGTGAACGGTTTGCACAACCGGGCTTTTACGATCTCAGCAATACAGCTACGCTGTTTGCATTCAGAAGCACAAGTAACCGCAGATACGCAGGCATTTTCGGCAGTGCAAAATTCGGATTTAAAAATGCTTTGTTTCTTGAACTGACAGGAAGGAATGACTGGAGCTCAACATTGCCGGTAGAAAATAATTCTTTCTTTTATCCATCGGCAAGTCTTAGCTATGTGTTTACCGATTTACCTGATATCAGCAACGATATCCTGAGCTTTGGCAAGCTTCGTCTTTCCTATGCACAGGTTGGTAAAGACGCTCCTATT
>JAACZX010000570.1 GCA_009996555.1 Chitinophagaceae bacterium
TAAGAAAGCCGAGTACACCACCAATGATTTCAACAAAACGAAATTCTTTGGCCATAACCTGGTAAAGGATCGATTCTAATTTATCGCTGGAGAACGCTTTTACTTTTTCACTTACAATTTGTTCAAGATCAAGTTGCTGTTTGAGTGTGCCGCTGTAATTTTTCATTAATTGCGGAAACAGTTCTTCCAGCTCTTCCATGAAAACGCCTTTCAGTTTGTCAATGGTTTTGTCGCCAATGAACATGGCGATCATAGGCATGCTGCTGCTGAGTTTTACCCGAAGAAACGTATCAATATGCGTTTCAACCATTGGCAGCACTTTTTTCAGATTTTCCGGATTACTTATTTTATCCTCGATATCATTAAAAGACAGCAGTTCCTGCCCAACCAAACGCCCCAGTTTTTCTGCAAACTGTTCCTGCCGTTTTGGAAAAATACCCTGAATACGGATACCCAGCACATTCACGGGGTTACGTGGATGAAAAAGCATTTTGATGGCTACCCAGTTGGTAACCCATCCAATAAACGCTGAAATAACCGGTATAAGGACTAACCAATAATTCATATTTCCAATGAGGGTGCAAAGAACGGTTTATTTTTTTGATTTCTCTTGTTGTGATTTGCTTTGAAATCTGATTTCCATTACTTTTGCAGTCCCTTAACACGGAGGCTGTAGCTCAGTAGGTTAGAGCATCAGATTGTGGTTCTGAGGGTCGAGGGTTCGAAACCCTTCAGCCTCCCTAACTAAGAATAAGATCCCTGCACATTGTGCGGGGATTTTTATTTTTAACGCATGGCTTATTTTGTCTATGTTATTTATTCGGAGCAGTATGACCGTTTTTACATTGGCCAAACACAAAGTGTTGAGGATCGATTGCAAAGGCATAACCATGGATATGAACATGCAACAGCTCCTTATGTTCCCTGGGGTTTAAAATGTTCAATTAAAAAGGAAACGAGAGCAGAGGCAATGAAGCTTGAACGAAAGCTGAAGAACCTGAACAGAGAAAAGTTGCTGGCTTTTATTTCAAAATATGCTTCTTTTTTATGATTGATTGTGGTTCTGAGGGTCGAGGGTCCCGACGTTTCAGTCGGGATGCTGACCAAAGCGTCAGCATTCGAAACCCTTCAGCCTCCCTAACTAAGAATAAGATCCCTGCACATTGTGCGGGGATTTTTAGTTTAGATAATCAGACCCAAAAAGTGATGCGTTTTGCAGGATGGGCATTCAAAAACAAACCCTGTATTTCTACAGGGTGTTGGTTGTTTTAGTTGAAGTTGATTTATCGAAAAAAGAACCGGGTGTAAAACCATATTCTTTTTTAAATGCTTTTGTAAAATTCGAAACATCGCTGAAGCCAATCATATAGCCCGCTTCTTTCGGCGTAATGCCTTGCAGGATCAGTTCCTTTGCTTTTTCAAGACGTTGCTTGTTATAGTATTCATATAAACGATAACCGTATACCTGTTTAAACCGTTGTTTCAGTTTGGTGCTGCTCATTTGTGCAATGCGGGCCAGCTTAATGATTGATGGAAACTTTTCAGTTTCTTCATTTGCCAGCAATACTTCAATACTGCGTAAACGGTTAATATCTTCGTCGGGAATGATCTTCTTGTTTTTTATTTCAAGCGATTGGTTGATGTATGTACTGAAGAAATATTCCAGCAATAAAACAATCCTGCTTTTAAGTGCCAGCCGCTCATGCTCGTTATAAAGCTGCGTATCAAAAATGCGTGCAAGTCTTTCCTGCATTTCCTGGTTGATCGGGAGTTTATCGATCTGCTCAAGCCCCTGGCTGGTGAGCAACTCTATTTGCATTTTTGTATCTCCGTCAAAATGATCTGAAATCCATTGTGGGGTAAGGTAAATACCCAGGCGTTTTAGTTTTGAACCGGCACGAAAGCTAACCTCCAGATCGGTATTGGAGGAGGAAACAAAAATATTGCTGCGGGTTTTATTGAAGCTGTCGGTAATAGAATCTTTCTTGTGTCGTAACCTGATGTAATCACTTATCTGTGCCTGGTTGAAGTAAATGAGTAAGCCCACCTGGTTATTGCTGATGCGGTGAAGTGTGCAATCATCATTTAACTCAACGTCCATCAAAATGTATGAGAATGTTCGGTCAATGCTATCTGCAAAGCAATAACCTTTACCCAGTGTTTCATTTAAAGGAAGCAGACTGTTTTTTGCTTTAATGCCTGTTGCCTTGCTCACCTCTTGTATCCAGGTCTTAAAGTTTTTCTGTTTAAAGCGAATATACATCAGCGGCTAAACTACTATATGCTGCTATATTATTATGTAGAACGAATTAGGATATTTTGTAGTTGTCTGTTTACTGTCATCAGTTCAATCGTTGTTTTATTTCCTGTAGTTTAAGCAGGGCTTCAACGGGAGTAAGGCGGTTGATATCAATTCCTTCAAGCATTGTTCTTATTTCATCAAACGTTTGCGAGTGAATATCAAAAATATTCAGCTGCATTTTTTGTGCTGGAAGTTGTTTAAGGCTTTCTTTAATATCGCCGCTACTTCGTTGATCTTCCAGTTGTTTCAGTATTTCATTTGCACGGTTGATGAGTGCCGGGGGCATGCCTGCCATCTTTGCCACATGAATACCAAAGCTGTGTGTGCTGCCACCCGGCGCCAGCTTTCGCAAAAAGATCACTTTATTGCCCACTTCTTTATTGGTAACGTGATAGTTTTTAATGCGTGGAAAACGTTCTTCCAGCTCATTCAACTCGTGGTAATGGGTAGCAAATAATGTTTTTGGCTGCTCGCCCGATTGATGTAAAAATTCAGCAATGCTCCAGGCAATGGAAATACCATCGTAAGTGGAAGTTCCCCGGCCGATTTCATCCAGCAGGATCAAACTTCTTGCAGACAGGTTATTGATGATGCTGGCAGTTTCGTTCATCTCCACCATGAATGTACTTTCACCTCCGCTCAGGTTATCGCTGGCACCAACCCTGGTAAAAATTTTATCGGTTAAAGGAATAGATGCTGCACTGGCAGGTACAAAGCTTCCCATGTGTGCCATCAGTACAATTAAACCGGTCTGTCGCAGCAAGGCACTCTTACCACTCATGTTCGGACCTGTAAGGATGATGATCTGTTGTTGTTCTTTGTCTAACAAAAGATCATTGGCGATGTAGGTTTCACCCGTTGGCAAGTTTCGTTCAATTACCGGATGACGGGCATCTTTCAATTCAAGTGTTGCATCTTCCTGCATTTGCGGACGTACATACTTAAGTTGAAGAGCGTTTTCTGAAAAACAGGATAGGCAATCCAAAATAGCCATTGCCTGCCCGTTTGTTTGAATCGGGCCAATGTATTCCTGCAATTCGAGCAGTATTTTTTCAAACAATTCCGCTTCAATTTTCAGGATCTTTTCTTCAGCGCCTGTTATCTTTTCTTCGTACTCTTTTAACTCAGGCGTAATATAACGTTCAGCATTGGCAAGTGTTTGTTTTCTTGTCCAGCCTTCAGGAACTTTGCTTTTATGCGTGTTTGTTACTTCAAGATAATAGCCAAACACATTGTTGAACGCAATTTTTAAGGAGGGGATACCTGTTGCTTCACTTTCCCTTTGTTGTATTTCCAGCAGGTATTCTTTTCCGTGATGAGCAATGCGGCGAAGTTCATCAAGCTCACTGTTAATACCATCTCTTATCACATCGCCTTTGTTAATAGCCACGGGTGGATTATCAACAATTTCATTGAGTATTTTTTCTGCAATGTAGTGGCAAGGGTTAATGGTATCGCCCAGGCGTTTTAAATATTTATTAGACGAAGTGCTGCATTGTTCTTTGATCTTTTCTGCAAAAGCCAAGCCTTTTGCCAGGTGCAGAATTTCCCTTGGGTTGATTTTTTTAAGCGGAAGTTTAGCCACCAGCCGTTCCACATCGCCACTTTGCTTAATAAGTGTTTGCAGCTGCTTGCGTAATTCTGTTTCAAGTATGAGCGATTGAACGGCATCTAACCGCTCATTGATGCGTTCTATATCCTTTAAAGGCAACAACATCCAGCGGCGCATCAGTCTTGCACCCATTGGTGAAACAGTATTGTCTAACACCTTCAATAACGAATGCCCGCCATCAACATTACTGCCAAGCAATTCAAGATTACGGATCGTAAACCGGTCCATCCATAAATAATCCGATTCATCCAGACGCTGGATAGAAGTAATGTGATTGAGATTGGGATGTTCAGTATCTCTCAGGTAATGAAGAACAGCACCTGCTGCAATAGAACCAAGCTTTAAACTTTCAATACCAAAACCTTTTAATGAATGTGTTTGAAAATGTTTCAACAGAAGTTCTGTTGCATAGGCTTCGCTGAAGATCCATTCTTCTAAATGGTAGGTATAAAATTTGGTACCAAAGTTTTCTTTAAATTGTTTTTGCTTGTTGCGTTGAAAAACAACTTCGGCCGGTTTTAAACTTTGCAAAAGTTTATCTGCATATTCTTTATTTCCTTCGGCAATAAAAAATTCACCGGTACTTATATCGGCAAACGCCATTCCATATTTCTCATCCTGTTCGTGTATGGCTGCAAGAAAGTTATTGTTGTTATGCTCCAGCAATTTATCGCTGGTAGCTGTACCGGGCGAGAGGAGTTCAGTTACGCCACGCTTTACTATTCCTTTTGCCTGTTTTGGATCTTCCAGCTGATCACAAATAGCAACACGGTAGCCTGCTTTTACAAGCTTATGTAAATAGGTATCCAGTGCATGATGCGGAAATCCTGCAAGCTCGTTGCTCGCTGCCGAACCATTGTTACGCTTGGTTAAGGTAATTCCCAGCACCTGCGAAGCAATGATTGCATCGCCACCAAATGTTTCATAAAAATCGCCAACTCTAAACAACAGCACAGCATCGGGGTATTTTGCTTTTATAGCTCCGTGCTGCTGCATCAATGGAGTTTCTGATCCT
>JAACZX010000571.1 GCA_009996555.1 Chitinophagaceae bacterium
TGGCCTTGAAATTTGCCTGCATGATCAACGGTATTACACAAATTGTAATGACAAAAGCCGATGTGCTGGATAGTTTTACAGACCTGGAAGTTTGTACAGCGTACACCGTTAACGGAAAACAAACTGATGAAATTCCGTTTGAAATAAGTAAGATAAAAGTTGAACCTGTTTACAAAGCGTTCAGCGGATGGAGCAAGCCTATTACTGAATGTAAAACATGGGCTGACCTTCCTGAACAGATGAATGATTATCTTGCATTCATTAATGAGTATCTTGGTGTGGAAGTAAAGTATGTTTCAAACGGCCCCGGTCGTGATCAGATCATTACTTCATAAGAAAATTTACACCGAAAAAAAAGTAAAAAAAGTTTGGCTAATTCAAAAACCCGTTGAAATTTTACAGCACAATCCAATTAACAAATGGCAAAGTCAATTAAGAAATCTGCGGACAATTCATCTCCTAAAGGAGATACTAATAAGGCTGACAGCAAACCAAAGAAAAATCACGAAGAGGATGAAGATGATGATGATTTTGAATTGGAAGATGATGAACCAGCTGTAAAGAAAGGCGGCAAGGCTGCAGCATCAAAATCGAAAGCAAAGGATGACGATGACGACGATGATGATGATGCAGACGAAGAAGATGATGACTGGAACAAAGGGGACGATGATGATTACGATCCTGACTTTGAAGAGTTTGATTTGCCTAAGTCGAAAGGTAAAAGCGGCGGTGGTGCAGCTAAAAAGAAAGGTGGCGATGATGATGACGACTTTAAAATGGACGAAGATTTTAAAGAGTTTGATATGATGGGCGGCGGCGGAGATGATTTTGATGATGACGATGATGATTTTTAAATTCATTTGTGAAGCATACCTTCCAGACTTTTTCCGTAGCAGAATTTTCTGAAATGAAATATCAAATGTTGAGCTGGTGTAACCGGTTCAACATTTGTTCTTTTCTGGATAACCATCATTACCGTTTGCCGGGTAACAGTTATGAATGCCTTGCAGGCTGTGGTGAACTATCCCGGCTTTCGGTTAATACTGGCACTGCACTTTCCCAACTCAACAACTGGCTTACTGAACATACAGGTGAATGGATCTTTGGTCACCTGGGATACGATCTCAAGACTGAAACCGAAGATGTGGTTTCCACACACGCACATCATACAGGTTTTCCTGATCTTTGTTTTTTTGTTCCCCAGTATGTGTTCCAGCTGTCTGAAACAGAATTAAAGATCGGCTCCATCTACAACGATCAGCAGGAAGTAATGCAACAGATACTGGGTGTTGTTACAACCACAGTTGTGGATGCACCGCATATCAGGATAAAAGAAAAACTAAGCCGTGAACAATACGTTGAAACAATTGAACAAATACGGCAGCACATCCTTCGTGGCGATTGTTATGAATTGAATTATTGCATGGAGTTTTTTGCAGAGCAGGCTGTTATTGATCCGTTGCAATGTTACCGGTCGCTCACAAGCATTTCGCCCAATCCTTTTTCAGCATTTTACAAAGTAAACAGCAGTTACCTGCTTTGTGCAAGCCCCGAACGTTTTTTGAGAAGGGAGAACAACAGGCTTGTATCGCAACCCATCAAAGGAACCATCAGGCGTGACCAACAGGATACAGCTGAAGATACCGTGCTGAAAGAAACATTATACAGAAGCGTAAAAGACCGCAGCGAAAATGTAATGGTGGTGGATCTTGTACGGAACGACCTGAGCCGTGTGTGCAAGGAAGGAAGCGTGCAGGTAGATGAGCTGTTTGGTATTTATTCTTTTCCGCAGCTGTACCAGATGATCTCCACGATTAGTGGTGAAGTAAAGGGTGAACTATCCTTCACCGATATTCTGCAGGCCACATTCCCAATGGGCAGCATGACGGGGGCGCCTAAACGAAAAGTACTGCAGCTGATTGAGCAGTACGAGCAATCAGGAAGAGGATTGTTTTCCGGTGCAGTGGGTTATATAGCACCCAACGGCGATTTTGATTTTAACGTGGTGATACGCAGTATTTTTTATAACGAAGCCAGCAACTATCTTTCTTATATGGTGGGCAGTGGCATTACGTTTTACAGTAATGCCGAACAGGAATACGAAGAATGTTTATTGAAAGCTGATGCAATACGGAAGGTGTTGGGGTAATGCAATAGTGCTAAAGGTGTGTAACCGGGCCAATTCTGCAGATTATTGAACGCTTGCAATACCAGTTAAATTAAAATTCATAAATTACAGTAACTGGTGAACCTGTTGTAAATCATTAACGAATCTTCTTTGCTATGCTGAAAAAAACACTTTGCTGTCTTCTGTACTTTTTTTCTTGTGCCTGCACCTATTCTCAGCAGCACTTTAGTTTTACAGTTATCGATTCGGCTGATACTAATTCAACCTTAGCAATCGCCGAGTCGTACTTTCAGCAAACATTTAGCATGAATGTGAACTCAGGTTCTGTGGCTTGCAAAAATAACAGGTATCAGTTTGAGGGTACATTAGAGCATCCAACTGCTGTAAGAATATTTTTTGCGGATGACAAAAGATATGTGAAGTTCAATGAGTTTTTTTTCATTGAACCGGGAAGTCAGGAAATAGTTATCAAGCGAGGAGCGCAGGGGCTGTATGTAGCCAGGAGGCCAGCTACAAAAATTGAAAGTGAGCTTCAGTCGTTTTTGCATGTTGTCAATTCGGATAACATTGATACGATTCTTGAACCTGAAATACTTGTCAGTTATATTCAAAAAAATCCATCTTCCTACATTGGATTATTTAAACTCATCGATCAGTCTTTCATGAATGATTTTGCAAATGAGTTCAGGGTTGTCAAATCACTTTTTAATAGCGAACTACTTACAACAAAAGAATTTAAATACTTTGAAAACAGGTATTTGAAAGAGTTGAATCTGCCTGCTATCGAAGTAACGAATGATGTTAAAGCGAAAGTGAATGTGAATTTAAATAGTACTGATGGGAAGTATACGTTGCTGGTAGCTTGGTTTAATAATTGTTTGCCATGTATACGTGAAATGAAACAGCTTGTAATATTAAACCAAGACCCTGAATTTAGCAGAAGAATCAGGATCGTACATGTTAGTGTTGACTCTTTGAAATTTATAAATGAAAATAAGGCCACATTAAAGAAACACGGAGCTGCCTGGGAAAATTATTGGGATGTTGATGGGGTAGAGTTAAAGAAACATATTATTCTGGACCGATACCCAACTTCATTACTGATTGATGAAAAAGCAAACGTAATCGCAAAAAATATTGTTGTTGAAAAAATAGTTGATTACATCATCTCGAAGTAATAGGTACTTGTTATTTCTAAATGCTGCAAGTATATCGGGTCTGGAAGAATAGTATGTTTTTGCAGGAAGCCAAGGCACAAAACCATCGTTTTAATCAGATGCCAGATTTCCGAATGTTGAAGAGTATATACTGGGTTATATGGTGCAAGCGTCCCGATTGTTGTATATCCGTTTTCAGAATAATACTGTATAAAAGAAATGGCAAGATTAAAGGAGAACACTTTTATTAGAATCATAAAAACTTTACAGTATACAGTGATGCGCATACTTTTTACGTTCTTTTTTGTTATGTTCCTGGCTGTTGTTGCATTTACACAAAGCAAATTAAATGTGTCTTTAGCACATGAGCTTGATAGTATGGTGCAAATGGACCAGAAATATCGCCAGTTATTAATGCTAGAAAGAGATGGCAAAAGTGATTCATTGGCGAAACTATTTCATGTAAAGCAGGAAGATATAGTAGCGCATTTATGGAAGCTGCAAAAGGAAGTTGACAGCTCTAATCTCAGTAGGTTGGAAGATATAATCAAGGAGCATGGATATCCGGGAATGTCTCTTGTAGGAGCCCCTACCAATGAAGCAGCTTTCTTTATTATTCAGCATTCACCGAAAATTGACTTGTATTTGCCTGTAATTAAAAAAGCAGCTGAGGAATTTGAATTGTCATTCTCATTATATGCAATGATGCTTGATCGTTCACTTGTTCAAAAAGATGAGGAGCAGGTATATGGTACACAGGGCATCGGAGTCGAGATACCTAACCCGGCAACAGGTAAAAGGGAGTTGACAATGATTATCTGGCCTATTAAGGATGCGGCGAATGTAAATATGCGCAGGAGAGAAGCAGGGTTTGATCTAACAATTGAAGAATATGCTTTACAATTACTCCGAACTGAATACAAGCCCTATACTTTGGAAGAAGTTCTTTGGTTTCAGAAATTGAATTGAAGCTATCTTCCTTCGGTGCCGAGACATCGCCTGTGAACGTTCGGGTTGGAAGACTCGGCTTCGAAAGATGGGTACAGTAATAATCATTATATATGCACGCAAAAAAAGCACTCTTAAAAAAAATTCTTTGTGTTTATTTAATTCTTGTCGGAGTTAGTTTTTCATTCTTCTATATCTATAATTTGAGGATATTAGGAATGTTGGTTTCATTGTGGCCGACTATGGTAGTTCTTTTGGTGTCGATAATTCAAATTCACAGCGGTTATAAAGGGTTGAAATCAGAGGGTGATAGTTCTTATTTATATCAGCAAATTGCCTTTATCATTCAAGCCGTTAGTATTAAAATTTTAGGATTGACTTTTGAAAATTCGTTTGGTCCGGCAATTAGCATTGGATTTACTGATACGCCTTCATTGGATTATATTGTTATACTTCGATTTTTCGGCATGTATTTAAATAACGGGTACAAAATAAATTCAGACGAGATATCTATAGTTGTGAACCTATTTCCTATTCTTTTATGCTATTTAATTTCAATAAAAACAGAGGAAAATAAAATTCTACATTCTGATCAAGTTCGTATTGACTAAGTTATAATTTCACCAAACGACGCAAGTATGTCGAGTCTATAAACATAGTAATTTTGGTGCAAGAATGAGGTGTGAGCAAA
>JAACZX010000572.1 GCA_009996555.1 Chitinophagaceae bacterium
TCAGGCAACCACATTATATGTTGCTCGACCTTGCATTGGGAGGAATGAATGGAGGTGATCCTTCATCAACACCGTTCCCCAACAGGTTTGAAGTAGATTATGTAAGAGTATATCAGAAAAAATAAATGCAAACATCTTGCACCCCGGTTCGTGTTTTCAAGAATCGGAAGAGGGAATGGTTCGTGAAGACACAAACCATGGCAGGAGAGAAAAAAATATATTATTTATAAAAGATCAGGGATGACAGCAAAACGCAAACAAGGGTTATTATTACTCTTTATAGCAACAAGTTCATTTGTAACTGCACAAACAAAAAAAGTTGCGCCGAAAGAAAAATATGCTGCCTACCTGTTCACTTATTTTACCGGCAATGCAAAAGCCGAAGAGCAAATTCGTTTTGCAATAAGCAAGGATGGTTATAACTATCGTGCATTAAATAGAGATAAGCCCGTTGTTCAATCTTCAGTTATCAGCGAAACAGGTGGTGTGCGTGATCCGCATATCTTGCGTGGTGCCGACGGCAAAACATTTTATATGGTGGTAACCGATATGGTTTCTGCCAATGGCTGGAGTTCAAATCGTGCAATGGTTTTGTTGAAATCAACTGATCTCATCAACTGGACTTCTTCTGTTGTAAATATTCAAAAACGTTTTGCAGGCCAGGATAGTTTGTTGCGTGTATGGGCGCCGCAAACGATTTACGATAAGGTTGCAAAAAAATACATGATCTATTTTTCCATGAAGCATGGAAACGATCCAGATAAAATATATTACGCTTATGCCAATAAAGATTTTACCGATCTGGAAGCAGAGCCAAAGCAACTGTTTTACAGTCCGGATAATGCAGCCTGCATTGATGGAGATATTGCAGAGAAAGATGGTAAGTTTTATTTGTTCTTTAAAACAGAAGATCGTCATCCCGGAATTAAGATCGCTGTTTCAGATAAACTCACAAGTGGTTATCAAATGCAAAGCCCCGATTATGTACAACAAACCAAAAGCCCTGTTGAAGGCGCAGGTACATTTAAGCTGAATGATGGCAGTGGTTATATTTTGATGTATGATATGTATACAAGTGGCCGCTATCAATTCACTAAATCAAAAGATTTAAAAACATTTACTGTAGTTGATGAAGAAGTGTCGATGAATTTTCATCCTCGTCATGGAACGGTGCTGCCGATCACTACTGCAGAAGCAGATCGTTTGATGAAGAAGTGGGGGGCAGCAGAAGATGTGTTGGGCAATGCTACATCTAAACAAATCAAGAAGATCAACACGAGAGTTGATACAGTCAATAAAACAGTTTATCTCTCTGTAAAGCCAGGAACGAATTTAAAAGCATTTAATCCTGCATTCAGAATATTGCCAGCTACAACTATTTCACCGGCAACAGCACAGGATTTTACAAAAGCTGCGGTAAAGTACGTGGTGAATATTAAAGGACAACAACCACAAACATGGAAAGTGATTGCACAGGAAAATCATAACCCCGTTTTGGAAGGTTACTTCGCTGATCCTGATGTGTTGTATTCAGAAAAAACAAAGAAGTATTATATCTATCCAACCAGCGATGGATTCAATGGTTGGTCAGGAACTTATTTCAAAGCATTTTCTTCTGCAGATTTAGTGAACTGGAAAGATGAAGGTGTGATACTTGATTTGAATAAAGATGTAAGCTGGGCCAAACGCAATGCATGGGCACCTTGTATTATTGAAAAGAAAGTAAACGGACAGTACAAATACTTTTATTATTTCACTGCTGCGCAAAAGATCGGTGTGGCAGTTGCTGATGATCCTGCTGGCCCGTTTACAGATATGGGCAAAGCATTGATCGATAAAAAGCCGGAAGGTGTAAGAGGCGGACAGGAAATTGATCCTGAAGTTTTCTCCGATCCGCAGTCCGGAAAAAGTTATTTGTATTGGGGTAACGGTTATATGGCTGTGGCAGAGTTGAATGAAGATATGATCTCATTAAAACAGGAAACACTTTCAATAATTAAAGTTGACAGAACATTCCGTGAAGGCACAACAGTATTCTATCGCAATGGTATTTATTATTTCCTGTGGAGTGAAGATGATACAAGAAGTGAAAACTATCGTGTGCGTTACGGTACTTCTAATTCGCCTACAGGGCCCATTACCATTGCGGAAAATAATTTAGTGATCGCTAAAGATCCTTCGGCAGGTATTTATGGCACAGGGCACAATTCTGTTTTACAAATACCTGGTACAGATGAATGGTATATCGTATATCACCGTTTCAATTATCCCAAAGGAATAACCATGGGTAGTGCAGCGGGCTTCAACCGTGAAGTGTGTATCGATAAAATGGAATTCAATGCCGACGGAAGCATTAAGCTTGTTACACCAACGCATGCCGGTATAAAACCAGTGCAATATATTCAACGATAAAAAGAATTTAGTCACGCAAAAAATAGTCATGAAAAAATTGCTGCCTTTTATGTTGCTTTTGTTTGTAACCGTGCAAGCGTCATCACAAAAACAAAAAACAAAAAAAGAAAAAACAATCGTGCTGGCTACAGGTGCCGATGACCGTAAGTTCTGGCTGCAGCAGATGGACAAGATGGTACGGCCAGTCATCCGCAGCCTGGCGCATGACAGTTTACGAATCAATATGCCTGCGAGGGTAGCGCTGAAATCAGATAATCCTGAGCATAGAAGGAAGGTCGCTTATCTTGAAGTATTGGGTCGTGTATTAAGTGGAATAGCTCCCTGGTTGCAGGACAATAGTGGTGATACGGAAGAAGTGGCATTGCGTGATCAATACAGGGAATGGGTATTGCAGGGGCTTGCAAATGCGGTAGACAGTACCAAAAAAGATTTCATGCAATTTGATATCGGGGGGCAACAGTTAGTGGATGCGTCGTTTATAGCAATTGGACTAATCAGGGCTCCGTGGATCATGGAACATCTCGATGTAACAACGAAAGAAAAACTTGTTGCTTCTATACGCACTACACGTCAGTTTCGTCCCGCATTTAGCAACTGGTTGTTATTTACTGCAATGAACGAAGCGTTCTTTGCAAAATATGGATATGAATGGGATGTGGTTCGTGTTGATTATGCAATGCGGCAGTTAGAACAATGGTATGTGGGTGATGGTATGTATATGGACGGAACATCTTTTGCATTTGATTATTACAATAGTTTTGTGATACATCCTTACCTGGCAACAATATCAGAGATCATGAGTAGAAAAACAAAGACCTATGATGCGATGATTGATAAGATCTATAAACGCAATGAACGGTACGCTGTTATCCAGGAACGACTCATCAATGCAGATGGAACCTATCCGGCCACAGGTCGTTCCATTATTTACCGTGGTGCTGCATTTCATCACTTAGCTGATATGGCCTGGAGAAAAAAACTGCCTGCTCAACTATCACCTGCTTCTGTTCGTTGTGCACTTACCGCCGTCATCCGAAAAACTTTGGAGAGTTCTTCCACTTACGATGCGAACGGCTGGCTTACATTTGGACTTTATGGTGAACAGTTAAGTATCGGCGATTCTTATAACAATGCCGGAAGTCCTTATTTATGCGACAATATATTTCTTCCATTGGGCTTACCTGCAACTGATGAGTTTTGGACAAAGCCTGCTGAAAAATTCAGTTCGCAAAAGATATGGTCCGGAGAAGATTTTCCGGGTGATCATGCAAGTAGTCTTAAATAGATTTGAAGGCCGGATCGATTGTTAAACAATATTTCTAAATACAAAAAGATGAGAGCAAGATTATTTTTTTTATTCGTTATCTGTTTTCAATTGATGGGCAAAGCTCAAACGTATAAATTAGAAACCTTTGCACTTTCCGATGTGCGTTTGCTCAACAGTCCGTTTAAGCAGGCGCAGGAAACAGATAAGAAATATATTCTTTCGATGGATGTGGATCGTTTGCTTGCACCTTTTTTACGGGAAGCAGGTATTGAAACAAAAGCGATCAGTTATCCCAACTGGGAAAACAGCGGATTGGATGGGCACATAGGTGGGCATTATATCTCAGCATTGGCAAACATGTATGCAGCAACAGGCGATGCGGAGATCTTACGTCGGTTGAATTATATGATCGATCAGTTGGAGAAATGCCAGAAGAAAGATGCCGATGGTTATGTAGGTGGCATACCCGGTGGTAAAAAAATGTGGCAGGATGTAGCTGCAGGAAAAATCAATGCAGGCGGTTTTTCGCTCAATGATAAATGGGTACCGTTATACAACATTCACAAACTGTATGCAGGGTTGATTGATGCGTATACGATTGCAGGTAATCAAAAAGCAAAAACAATTCTGGTAAAACTTTCTGATTGGTTTTATACGATCACTTCAAAGCTGAGTGATGAACAACTGCAAACAATTTTACGCAGTGAGCACGGCGGCATGAATGAAGCCTTTGCAGATGTGGCAGCTATTACCGGTGATAAAAAATATTTAGAACTGGCGAAACGCTTATCGCACAAAGTAATACTGAATCCATTGCTGCAACAAAAAGATGCACTCAATGGGTTGCATGCTAATACACAAATACCAAAGGTGATCGGTTTTCTACGTATCGCATCTATAGCAGGTGATAGTATATGGGCAAATGCCGCAAACTTTTTCTGGAACACTGTTACGCAACACAGAACTATTTCTATTGGCGGTAACAGTGTGCGTGAACATTTTCATCCGGCCAATGATTTTTCTTCCATGATCGATACAAAGGAAGGACCTGAAACATGCAACAGTTACAATATGCTCAAATTGTCGAAGCAATTGTTTCTTTCGCATCCTTCTGCAACGTACATGGATTACTATGAACGAACCATGTACAATCATATTCTTTCATCACAACATCCTGATGGTGGTTTTGTTTATTTCACACCCATTCGCCCACGGCATTATCGTGTGTATTCGCAACC
>JAACZX010000199.1 GCA_009996555.1 Chitinophagaceae bacterium
TTTGTGCCTGGATACCTTGTGCCGCATCAACCAGCAGCAGAGCACCTTCGCAGGCAGCAAGGGCACGGCTCACTTCATAACTAAAATCCACGTGGCCCGGTGTATCAATCAGGTTCAGGATATACTCCTGGCCATCGGTGTGTTTGTAATTGATCTGGATAGCGTGGCTTTTGATGGTGATCCCTTTTTCACGTTCCAGGTCCATATCGTCCAGCACCTGGTCCATCATTTCACGTTCGCTGATGGTGTTGGTGGTTTGTAATAAACGATCAGCCAGGTGATGATGCAAAAATTCCTGATATTCTTCATTAAAACTCCTTCGATTTCAAGGCGGCAAAGATAGGTGAAAAGAGCAAGCGGAAAGCAGTGGAAAACGAGTGGGGATAAAGACAGGAAAGAGTGTTTTAAACCATTGTTTACAGCCGTATTATTGCAACTATGCGTGTTCGTTTTAATTACCGGTATTTTCTGTTTTTCTTTCTGCTTCTCACAACCGAAATCCTCATTGCCCTTTTCATTCATGATACAATCATTCGTCCCTACATTGGCGATCTGTTGGTGGTTATTTTGATTTACTGTTTCGTGAAATCTTTTTTTTCAGTACCACCGGCTAAAGCAGCTGTTGCTGTATTCATATTTGCTTTGTTGGTTGAAGTGTTGCAGTATTTTAAACTGGCCGAACTATTGGGGCTTCAACATTCAAAAGCTGCCACCATTATTCTGGGTTCATCGTTCACTGGAAAGATATGCTTGCGTATGCAGCCGGCACCGGTTTGATCTTGCTCATTGAGGGGGCTCTAAAACGGAAGTCTGCACCAATACAGCAATAACGGTTCAAATCAGTTCTTTGTGTTTAAGCTGCAATGCAATAAGGATCATAAAAAAGCCACACAGCAGGTACACTGTTTGAAACCAGGAGTAAGTTTGTATCACCAGTATTTGCACCACTTCAAACGCAACGATCATAAGACCACCGGCAATAGCCCAGTTAAGTGCTTTTTGTTTTTTTCTGAACAATTGAAGAACAGCAACAAGATTAACTCCCCCAGCCAGAAAAGTTAGAGCAAAGCCCGGCACAAAGTAGTTTGGAAATGTCGAATGACGGATCAATTGCATATCCAGCTGCAGCAAGCTTCCATCCGGCTTTATCATCATCATGATACCACAGGGAATGGCTGTAACAGCAACAAATGCAACGATGACCAGTAGCAGCGTTTTCATACAATAAGTTATTAAACCAAACCAACAACTAAAGTGCCACAACTGCAATGAGAGGAGTCAAACGTGACAATGATAAGCATCAGAATCTGTCATTTTCCATAAAACAGAATTTGCGAAAAATATTTATCTTCCATTAAACTTGCCATTCATGAATTCTGTTCAGCTTCAGGATATTTACCAGCATATCAACAACTGGAAACAGGAAGGTCTTTCTTCCGAAGAAATTCTGCAACGCCTGCTGCAAACAGGCATACCTGCAGCATCGGCCGAAGAAACACTCAACAGTTGGAAAAAAGTTCGCCTTGAAAAGAAACGCAACTCAGCGTTTATATTTTGCGGCATTGGCATTTTCCTGCTCACCACCAGCTTTTTCTTTACACTCCTGCTTTTTAATGCCAACAGTAATTTCAATTTCGCATTGTATGGCCTCACCATCATCGGCATCATACTGGTATTTAAAGGTATGATTGATCTGATGAGCTGAATTCATTTACACAGTCCATATTTCCCGAATGCTTCTTATCTTCCGGCCGTATAAAACCATCCGGCATGAGACTATTTTTTTTACTCCTTACTTCAGTTTACAGTTTAGCAGTTATTGCACAGCGAAAACCAACGAGTGCAAAAGACGATCAGTTAAAAACACAGTCCTCCACTTCTATTCAATCAAATTACGATCAATACAAAAGCATGGCATTCCAGATATGGGACTATGCTGAAGTGGGTTACAAAGAAGTAAAGAGCAGCGCACTTTTACAACAAACACTAAAAGACAATGGTTTTACTGTTGAAACTGGTGTAGCCGGTATTCCAACTGCATTTGTTGCAACTTACGGAAGTGGTTCTCCTGTAATTGCCATACTTGCAGAGTTTGATGCGTTGCCCGGCTTGTCACAAACAACTGCGCCGGAAAAAACAAGTGCAGGAAAAGATGCAGGTCATGCATGCGGTCATCATTTGTTTGGCGTGGCATCAGTAGCTTCAGGCATTGCTATTAAAAAATTAATTGAAGAGAAAAAATTCAGTGGCACTATAAAAGTGTTTGGTTGCCCTGCAGAAGAAGGCGGCAGCGGCAAAGTGTATCTTGTACGTGCAGGCTTGTTTAAAGATGTGGATGTTGCAATTCACTGGCATCCGGGCAATGAAAATGCGATTACAATGACGAGTGCTTTGGCAAACATGAGCGCCAAGTTTCGTTTTCGTGGCATTTCTGCACATGCCGCAGCCTCACCTGAGCGTGGCCGATCAGCATTGGATGGTGTTGAAGCTATGAATAATATGGTGAACATGATGCGTGAACATATTCCCCAGGAAACACGCATTCATTATGTTATCACAAATGGTGGGAAAGCACCAAACGTAATCCCCGATTTTGCAGAAGTGTACTATTATGTTCGCCACCCAAAAAGAGACCAGGTACAAAGCATTTTCAACCGTGTGGTAAATGCTGCCAATGGTGCTGCTTTAGGTACTGATACAAAAATGGAATTTGAAATGATCGGCGGTACACATGATTTGCTGCTGAATAAAACACTTGCTGCTGTTATGCAGAAAAACTTAGATAAGATCGGCGGAGTAAAATACACCGCTGCTGAAGTGGAATACGGTAAAAAAATTCAGGCCAGCTTCGGATTTCCTGCACCTTCTGTTGCTGATGCAGGAACGGTAAAGCCGTTAAAGATAGAAGCAGATGCAGGCGGTGGCAGTACCGATGTGGGCGATGTAAGTTATGCCGTGCCAACAGTTGGCTTGCGTTCAGCAACATGGGTACCCGGCACAGCAGCACATAGCTGGCAGGCTGTTGCATGTGGCGGAACAGAAATAGGAACAAAGGGAATGATGGTGGCAGCTAAAACAATGGCATCAACAGCAATTGATCTGTTTCTGCATCCGGAGCTGATCATAAAAGCGAAAGAAGAATTTAAACAACAGGTTGGCAATTATCAATACAAAGCATTGCTGGGCGATCGTAATCCCGCATTAAACTATCGTGATTAAAAGAAGCCCCCGCAAAAGCGGGGCTTCTTTTTTTATCTGTATCTGTCCATTCAATTATCTTGCATGCCCGTAAATAAGAAGCGTGCATGTTTACTTTTAATGAATCAAGTTTAGAAACACTATCGGTACATTATATTCAGCAGGAAGGACAAACGGTATTGACCGATGCTCCTGTTTCCCTTGCTGATGCTGATCTGAAAAACCTGTTAAGCAGTTTTTTTTTAACTGCATTTAAAGAAGAGCAGCAATATAAGTTTACCCACGAAACAGACCTGAACTATAATGAGCTGTATGGTTATTGCCGTACCGCTTTCAGGCAGCCCGACACAGCACATGAACAATCAAAAGCCATTGCACTGCATTTGGCCAATGCAAGCCGCCATCCGGGTATTAAAGCAGGCGAATTATTTGTTGCTTACTTCCGTGATCTCAATTTTCAGCAACAAACAACAGATGCCATTGTGCTGATAAAAGCAGAAAACAAAAAAGATTTTTTGCTGGTAGATGTTATGCGTGAACAAACCGATCTGCAAACACGCAAAGGACTTGATCCAAACAAAGTAGACAAAGCCTGTGTGATCCTGAATACAGAAGCAGAAGACGGGTATCGCCTGTTCATGATCGATCATACAAACAAGGGCAATGAAGCCCGTTACTGGAAAGATGATTTTTTGAAAGCTGCTGAATGTGCCGACAGTTTTAATTTCACCAAAAACTTTTTGAATGTTGCCAAGGAATTTATTGTAAACAATATGCCGGCTTCCTTTGAAACATCCAAAGCAGACCAGGCAGGATTGCTCAATAAATCTGTTGCCTATTTTAAAGAGAACGAAAACTTCAACATCACTAATTTCCAGGAAGCAGTGTTCCAGGAGCCGGAGCTGATACAATCATTTCAGCAGTTTGGCTCTAGTTACCTGCATGAACATAATATTGAAATAGCTGATTCGTTTGCCATATCGTCCTCTGCTGTAAAAAAACAGGCAAGGGTGTTTAAAAGTGTTATTAAACTTGATCGTAACTTTCATATTTATGTTCATGGCAACAGAGAAATGATTGAACAGGGTTATGATGAAGTAACAGGACGGAAATATTATAAACTCTATTTTGATTTTGAATCTTAAAGAATATACCATGATTGCTTATGCTGCAAAAGAAGATGTACCAAAAATTGTTGAGCTCCTCAACAGTGCGTACCGTGGCGAACGTTCGCAACAAGGCTGGACAACCGAAGCCCATTTAATTGCAGGTGATGTGCGAACAGATGAAGCAGATGTATTGCGTGTGTTAGAACAACCCGGCAGTATTATTCTGAAATATACCGATGCAGAAAACAACATCGTTGGCACTGTAAATCTGCAACAGCATGAGCGTGGCGTTTATCTGGGCATGTTTGCTGTTTCTCCCGTATTGCAGGGAGGCGGCATTGGAAAAAAACTGTTGACAGCAGCCGATGAACATGCAAAAAAGGTTGGAAGTGCAACTATTTATATGTCTGTGATTTCAGCAAGAACAGAGCTGATCGACTGGTACAAACGGCATGGCTACGCTGAAACAGGCGAACGGAAACCTTTTGTAGAAGACAGTCTGACGGGCAAACATCTTCAGCAGTTAGATTTTCTTATTCTGGAAAAACAAATTGCGTAGGAATTCTCCTATTTTCGCCAAAACATACAACTT
>JAACZX010000200.1 GCA_009996555.1 Chitinophagaceae bacterium
ACCGGGGCCTTTTAACACAGTGATACTTTCAATATCATCCGGATTAAGATCAGCAATACCATTACCAAAATCAACCGGTATATCGTTACCTGATCCGGCACCGTATGCGTTATTTACACCTGAACTTGTTAATCCACTGTTCTTCGGAATACCATCAATAACAATTAAAGCATTGTTACCATCAGGATTCAATGACACATCACCACGTAAACTGATGCGTGTTGAATTAAAAGGACCCGAACCAGGTGACAACAAACTCAATCCTGCTACTTTACCTGATAATGCACTTGACCAGTTGTTCGATTTTGCATCAGTCAACTCAGAGTTGTTGATATTCTGAACAGCATAACCCAATGCTTTTTGTTTACGGGTAATGCCAAGCGCTGTTACTACAACCCCTTCCAGTTCTTTTGATTCATGTGTAAGTAAAATTTCAATCTGGTTTTCATTTGCTGTTACTTTTACTCTTTGTTCAAGATATGACACTGCCGTAAAAACAAGCAATGCTCCTTTCGCTACTGTAACACTAAATGTGCCGTCGCCTTTTGTACTGGCCAATGCGTTCTTTCCATCCTGGCTAATGGTTACTCCCGCAACAGTTGCATTTGTTTCAGCATCTTTTACTGTGCCTGAAACAACCACTGTAGCTCCGTTATTTTCCTTTTTTGCTGACTGTGCAAATACATTGACAGAGAATAGAACAAGAAAAAAGAAAACCGATGTTGTTACCCGAAAATTCATCTTGTAAGTTTTGGTTTAGAGAATTAGTACGTTGCGTGCTTCACGTGCACGTGCAATGACGCCGCAAATTGCAGGAGCAATGTTTCCGAACCGTTAAGGAAGTATTACGGGAATATTAAGTGTGATGAATGAGCAGCACTACTGTATTCAAGCAAAGACTAGTTGCTTGCAGAATAGAAAGGAGGAGTATTACTTTTGTGTTAACAGATCAACACAGGTTGTCAAACTATCTTTCCAATAAGGAACAATTACCTTATAAACAGATTTGATCTTTTCTTTATTGAGTAAAGAATAATGCGGACGTTTAGCAGGCGTTGGATACTGTGCTGTTTCAATAGGATGAACAACAGCTTTACTGCCGGTTATTTCTTTAATGGCTTGTGCAAACTCAAACCAGCTGATCTTTCCTTCGTTGCTGTAATGATAAATACCCGTCTCCCATTTGCCGGAAGAAATGATATCGAGAATTGCTTTTGCCAGATCAGCAGCGTAAGTTGGTGAGCCAATTTGATCTTCTACTACATTCAATTCATTCCGCTCGTTCATTAAACGCATCATAGTCTTCACAAAATTGTGACCGAACGATGAATAGACCCATGCTGTACGGATGATGATGGCGTCAGTATCTTCTTTCATACACAACTGCTCGCCCAACAGTTTTGAACGGCCATAGGTATTGATGGGACCTGTTGCATCATCTTCTTTGTAAGGCGTTTCACTTTCACCATCGAATACGTAATCGGTGGAGATATGAATAAACTTAGTTTGATATTTTTTACAGATAGCGGCAAGATGCCCTACTGCTTCACCATTTACTAACATCGCCATATCCGATTCACCCTCGGCTTTATCAACAGCAGTGTATGCAGCACAGTTAATACAGTATTGCGGCTTTGTGGCGATGAAGAAATTTTCTACCAAGCCGTAATGATGCAGCTTCAAATCTTCACGTGATGCAAATACAAAACGATACTGCGGATAAGCATCTGCAAGTTGCTGCAGTTCTTTTCCAAGTTGACCATTACTACCCGTAACAAGTATAACCGGTTTTTCCATATACCTAATTAAAAGAAGCTGTCTTCATCAAGCTCAGCCAATGTTGCATTCAATTGATCTTTACCGGAAACAATTTCCTTCCCGGCTTCAACCCGCCAATCAATATTCAAAGAAGGATCATTGTAGATCAAACCGCCTTCGCTTTGCTTATTATATAGGTTGTCGCATTTATAAAGTACTTCTGCCGTTTCACTCAGCACAGAAAAACCGTGTGCAAACCCACGTGGCACCAGCAACGCATTTTTCTTTTCTGACGTAAGTTCGACAGCAAATACCTGTTTGAATGTTGGAGAATCTTTACGCAGATCAACTACAACATCCAATATTTTCCCGCTGAGGCAACGCACCAGTTTTGCCTGTGCATGTTCGCCTGTTTGGAAATGCAATCCACGCACAACACCGTAAGTTGAACTGGATTGATTATCCTGCACCCAGTTATAAAACAGTCCTTCTTTTTCGAAGGTCTGTTGATTGTATGATTCAAAGAAATAACCCCGCTCATCGCCAAATACATTTGGTTCAAACACTACTAAGCCGGGGAAACCTGTTTGTAAAAAAGCCATTGCTCGATTTCTGATTTAAGATTTACGATTACAAATTTACGCTACTCACCATTCTCAACTCGCCACTCACCTTTTATCATATTGCGCATCATAGTACTTCTGGTAATCACCACTCGTTACGTGGTTGACCCATTCTTCATTGCTCAAATACCATTCTACTGTTTTTTCCAGGCCTTCCTCGAATTGTAATGATGGGCTCCAACCTAATTCTTTGTTGAGTTTGGTTGCATCAATCGCATAACGCAGATCATGACCGGCACGGTCTTTCACATAAGTGATGAGTTTGGCACTTTCACCTTCTGCACGACCAAGCTTTTTATCCATGATGCCGCAAAGCAAATGAACGAGATCAATGTTTTTCCATTCGTTGAAGCCACCTACATTATAGCTCTGTCCCTGTTTGCCATTATGGAAAATCGTATCGATGGCTCTTGCATGATCTTCAACAAATAACCAGTCACGTACATTTTCACCTTTACCGTAAACAGGCAATGGTTTGTTGTTTTTGATGTTGTTGATCATTAACGGAATTAATTTTTCCGGGAAATGATGCGAGCCATAATTGTTGCTGCAATTACTCATTACTACAGGCAAACCATAGGTATCATGATAAGCCATCACGAAATGATCGGATGCTGCTTTTGAAGCTGAGTATGGTGAATGCGGATCGTACGGTGTTTCTTCTGTAAAGAAACCTGTTTCACCTAATGAACCATATACTTCATCGGTTGACACATGATAGAAGAGTTTGCCATCGTAATTCCCATTCCAATGCTTACGACATGCGTTTAGTAAAATAGCCGTACCCAAAACATTTGTTTTTACAAATGCCAAAGGATCAAGAATGCTGCGATCAACATGACTTTCTGCTGCCAGGTGAATCACTGCATCAAAATGATATTGATTGAACAACTCTTCCACTCCTGCTTCATCTGTAATATCAACTTTTGCGAATGCATAATTCGGCTTGCCCTGTACATCTTTCAGATTTTCCAGATTACCGGCATACGTTAATGCATCGCCATTAACAATGTTGTAATTGGGATAATTGTTCACAAACAAACGCACTACATGGCTGCCGATAAATCCGGCACCACCTGTCACCAATATTGTTTTATTAAACTTGCTCATTATAAACTCCAGTATTTGAGTGTAGAAATTTTATTACGATAAATGCCTTTTAAGTCTGCAAACAATGCTTTCTCATTGGCAATAGACGAAAGATATTCTTCCGAAAAATCTTTGTAAGGAGTATGTGCTACTGCTAATACAATTGCATCATATCCTGTTCCTATTTCTGCTGCAAGATTTAAACCATATTCATGTTTCACTTCAGCAGCATCAGCATGCGGATCAACAAAATCAACAGCTACATTGTACTCCAGCAATTCTCTTACCATATCAGCTACTTTTGAATTGCGGATGTCAGAAACATTTTCTTTAAAGGTGGCGCCCAGAACCAACACTTTTGCATTGGCTGCACTTGGTGCATTTTTAATAATATGCTGAATAATTTTTTTGGCTACATAGCGTGGCATTTCATCATTTACAAAACGACCGCTGGCAATAACTTTTGAATTATAACCCAGCTGCTGTGCTTTGTAGGTAAGATAGTATGGATCAACACCAATGCAATGACCACCAACCAGGCCCGGTGTGTATTTATGAAAGTTCCATTTGGTGCCTGCAGCTTCCACCACATCAAAGGTGTTGATGCCAATGCGATCGAAAATGATCGACAGTTCATTCATTAATGAAATGTTCAGATCACGCTGTGCATTTTCAATGATCTTCCCTGCTTCAGCCACTTTAATGTTTGGTGCACGATGAACCCCAACTCTCACCACACTTTCATATACTGCTGCAATTTCCTGCAACGATTCATCACTGCAGCCGGATACGATCTTTACAGTATTGCTTAAAGTATGATGCTTATCACCCGGATTGATACGCTCAGGAGAATAACCAAGTTTAAAATCAACCTTTCCTTTCAAGCCAGAGAATTGTTCAAGTATCGGCATACAATCATCTTCAGTACAACCAGGATAAGTTGTGCTTTCATAAATGACGTAATCACCTTTCTTCAACACCTTACCTACTGTTTCACTTGCTTTCTCCAATGGCGTAAGATCAGGAACTTTATGATCATCAACCGGGGTTGGTACTGTTACAATAAAGAAGGATGCTTCTTTCAACACATTGATATCATCAGTAAAAACAATATCCCTTCCTGCAAACATCTCTGCATCCACTTCCTTGCTGGGATCTTCGTTGCGTTGCATCATTGCAATACGCTTGCTGTTGATGTCAAAACCGATCACCTGCATGTGAGCAGCCAATTCCAATGCCAACGGCAATCCCACATAACCTAAACCAACAACTGCTACTTTCTTTTCTTTATTGATTAATGATTGATACATAGAAGCCCCTTTCTCCTTCTCTTTCCCCAGAGGGAAAAGAGCGGTACTCTTTTTTGTTATTTAAACTTATAATTCTTCCACTTCAGCTCTAATTCTTTATTCAACAGCTTTGC
>JAACZX010000201.1 GCA_009996555.1 Chitinophagaceae bacterium
ATATCATCTTCCATTTCACTTCCACAATCTCAAAAACAAACATTCCAAAAAGCACCAGCTTCACCGCAACAGGAAATAAACATCCCCGCCACCGCTCAGAAAATACAGGTAGCCATTTTGCTTGATGTAAGTAATAGCATGGATGGGCTCATTGATCAGGCCAAAGCACAACTATGGACAATGGTCAACACACTGGGGCGTGTGCATTGTGAGAACAAGACGAATCCTGAAATTGAAATTGCATTGTATGAGTATGGCACACCACGGAATGATTTTCGCAATGGCTACATCAAGCAGATCAATAATTTCATTACAGATCTTGATTCGTTATCGCAAAACCTTTTTGCATTAACCACAAATGGTGGTGATGAATATTGTGGTCAGGTTATTTTTAAATCGGTACAGCAGTTGAAATGGGATAACAACCCCAATTCCTACAAAGTAATTTTTATTGCTGGGAACGAAAGCTTCCGCCAGGGCAGTATCAGTTTTACGCAGGCATGTACCGAAGCAAAAAGCAAGGGCGTAATTGTAAACACCATTTATTGCGGCGACCGTCAGCAAGGTATTCGTGAATACTGGAACCTGGTGGGCGAATGTGGTAACGGCAGCTTCAGTAACATTAACCAGGATCATAAAATTGAAGACATTGCCACACCTTTCGATGATGAGATCTTCAGACTAAATGAAAAATTGAATACAACATACATCGCTTATGGCGCAAGAGGTAAAGAGTTGTACAGTAAACAGCAGGAAATGGATGTGGCAAATTCTGCCATGAGTAAAAAAGCGGCCATCAAACGTGCCGAAACAAAAAGCAATTCAAAAGTGTACAACAATGCAACATGGGACCTGGTGGATCGTGTGGCAGAAAGCGAAACAGAAATTGAAAAGATCGATAAGAAAACATTACCCGACAGTTTACAGAATAAAACAACAGCCCAGCTAAAAGTGATCGTTAATGAAAAAAAGAAAGAACGTGCTGCTATTCAAACAAAGATCATTGAGCTGAATAAACAACGTCAGCAATACATCAACGATCAGAAAAATAAAACAACCACAGGAACAGCAGTAACAACACTTGAAACCGAAGTGGAACGCATCATCAAAGAGCAGGTGAAGCGGTTTAAAATGAAAGTGGAATAATACAACAGGCAATAATGTCGCTGAATGCTCCTCCTTCAATGCACAACATGAGGGAGGAGCATTGCTGTTATGAAAGGAATGCTTTTTTAAACGCAGGTTTTTCCCTGTGCTTTGTTGCCTGTTCATACGCATAAGCAAGCCCGATCAGTTCTGCTTCTTTATATGCTGTACTGAAGAAAGATAAACCAACAGGCAGGTCATATACCTTTCCGCAGGGAACAGAAATATGCGGGTATCCACTCATAGCGGCAGGACTGGTTAAAAAAACATCTCCCCACCGGTCGCCATAAATAACATCAATGCTGCACGATGGCCCCATGGTTAAACCGATCAACGCATCGAGTCTGTTTTGCCGCAACACATCGTCAATGATCTTTTTTGAACCCAGGTGACTTTTGGTATATGCATCTTTGTAAGCCTTGCTATCCAGTCCTTCTTTTTCCGCACTTGCCAGCATTGTTTCCTGTTTAAATGTGGGCATCACGTTATCTTCATTGGCTTTGTTAAAAGCAATCACATCGTCAATGGTTTTCAGTTTTGCATTGGAAGAAGAGAGATAGCGGTTCAGCCCGTCTTTAAATTCAAACTTCATCAATTCAAATTCTGCATCACCAAGTTCATTTAATTTGCCGAGGTACTCAAGTTGTACAACCTCTGCACCTTGTTGTTCCAGCTGTGCAATTGTTTTTTCAAGGAGTATATTCAAAAAATGATTCTTGTATTTCTTTTTCTCAACACCTAATCGTTTTCCTTTTAAATAACCGCTGTTGCAAAACGTTGTATAATCTGTGAGGGCTTTGCCTTCACTTTGTTTTGTAACAGCATCGTTAACATCAACACCCGTCATGGCTGCCAGTAAAATAGCCGCATCCTTTACCGTGCGTGCAAGCGGGCCTGCAGTATCCTGCGTTGCAGAAATGGGAATAATACCACTGCGGCTTAACAAGCCAACGGTTGGTTTAATACCCACTGTTCCGTTAACCGATGCAGGGCATGTAACCGAACCATCTGTTTCTGTACCAACAGCAACACTGCAAAGATTTGCTGATACGGCCACACCTGATCCCGAACTTGATCCGCAGGGATTATGATCAAGTATGTAAGGCATTTTAGTTTGTCCGCCACGGCTGCTCCAACCCGAACACGAATTGGAAGAACGGAAATTTGCCCATTCCGATAAATTGGTTTTGCCCAGCAGCACAGCACCTGCTTCACGAAGTTTTGTAACAATAAATGCATCGGCTTTTGCAATATGCCCGTCGAGTGCAAGCGATCCGGCAGTGGTCATCATCTTGTCTGCCGTATCAATATTGTCTTTGATGAGAATGGGAATACCGTGCAATGCACCACGCAGCTTGCCTGCTTTACGTTCATCATCCATTTGTTTGGCAATGGCAATAGCATCAGGATTTAACTCAATAACTGAATTTAGTTTGTGACCGTTTTTATCAATGGCGTTGATCCTGTCGAGGTAGAGTTGTGTGATCTGTTGCGATGTATGATCGCCTTTCTTCATTTTTTCCTGTAACTCATCAATCGTTAATTCATTCAGCACAAAATCATCCGTTGTTGTTTCGGTTGTTTCTGTTGATGAGGTTTTGTTGGTTGATGGATTGCAGGCAGCCGCAACCAATGTTGTAGCCCCGGCTAATGTACCGTTGCGGAGAAAATCTCTACGTTTCATGTGCAGTTGTTAAGCGTTTGCTTAAATATACACACGAATGCTGAATTTACCTGTTCAGCAGGAAGTAGATGACTACTGAAACAGCAGTTGTGAATGTTTGGATGATGTATGAACAGGCAAGTACTGCAATCGCAAACAGGATAGACTTTATCCATGAAAGCTGGTAGAACTGCCGGTAGCTGATAGTAAATGTGTACAGTATAACAAACAGCGATACAAACGACAGGATCACAAAATGTGTATCTGTTGTACTCACAATCATGAGCAACGATGTAACAATGGCAAGTGTATTGCTTTGTGCACTGCTGGCAGCATGCAGGACAATGTTCTCTGCATAATTTCTTTTTTTGCCTCTGCCAATAAACAACCAGGAGAAGAAAGCAAACAGCGGTATCAGGATCAGCTGAAAGATGTTATTGTATTTCTGCAGAAAAGCAGCTACAGACTGTTGCAGTTTCACCAGTTCAGAACTTTGTGCTGCACCGGTTCCCTTGTTCATGGTGACGAGCGTTCTTTCAATCAGGTGGGTTTGTGTAACCAGGAATGTAGTGATACCCACAATAATGAGCAGGTATTGAAACAAATTGAAATAACGCTTGCGTCGGCCTTCTGTAAGATCAAGTGCAACAATGCCGGGCTTCTTAATAATATTCCAGGCAAAAGAAAAAATACCTTTATCTGCATGGGTAAATACATGCACCAGTTCATGAAATACATGTGCTACAGTGTACCGGTGTGTTTCTTTTTGGCCGCAGTTGTTACAGAAGTGTCCTTTATAATGGGTGCTGCAGTTAAGACAGGTTTGGTGCATTAGTGTTGATTGTGCCGCAAGATAATGTTTCTGTTTATGCTGCTGTTTAATTGTGAAGTTTTTAAAGTAACGGTATCGGTTATAGCTTAATATTCCGGCCTCTTCTAACCACTATTTCAATGATCTCCTCAATATCTTTTCCTGATGTTCTGAAGTTGACGATGCATCCTCTCAGGCAATACTTGCCTGCAACTACTGCATTGGAGAGAAACACTTCACCGCTTTGCTGAAGATCATTCAGCAATGCTTCGTTCAGCTTATTTAAATACGTAGCTGCTTCTTCAGAATCATTGCTGAAACCGGCTGGCACATATCGTAAAGTGGCAATACTTAAGTTTTGGCTAACGGCTTCCAGCTCAGGATGCTCATCAGCTAACCGGAACAGAAGCTTCGACAATTGAATGTCTTCATTGATCATATCGATATAACCATCACGACCGACATGCTGTAACATTAGCCAGACTTTCAACGCACGAAATCCTCTTGAGTTTTGTAAGCCATATTCGTAAAAGTTTTGTGTGAGGGGCTCATCGTTATTGCCAAAATTGTAATACACAGGATGCGAACTATAGGTTTCAATGAGATGATTGGGATCTTTCACCAGGGTGCATCCGGCTTCCAGCGGACTGTACAACCATTTGTGTGGATCAAGAGCAATTGAATCGGCTTCACCAACACCTGCAAATACTGCCTGCTGATCAGGTATAACTGCTGCGGGAATACCATAAGCACCATCAATATGAAACCAGAGATCATACTTTTTGCAAATAGCAGCAATACCTTTCAGGTCATCCACAACACCCGTACTCACATCACCCGCAGTGCCAATAACAAGGAATGGTTTTTTGTTCATGCTGATATCTGTTTCTATGGCTTTTTGCAGCTGGTCATTATCCATTTTATTTGATGCATCTGTATCAATCCAGCGGATTGCGTTTGTACCATGTCCAAACAAGGAAGCAGCTTTTTCAACCCATGTGTGTGTGGTTTTTGAACAATACAAAACCATATCAGCACCCGTTTTAGCAAGACCATCAGTCTTCAGGTTTTTTGGAGACTTAGCTGTTCTTGCTGCAAGAAATGCAGTAAAGTTGGCCATGTTTCCACCGCTTACAAGCACTCCGCCATAAGAGGGCGATACGCCAATAAACTCCGCCAGCCATTTCACGGTTTGCTTTTCAATTGCTGTTGCCATTGGGCTCAGAATATTGGCCCCGACATTTGGGTTAACAGCT
>JAACZX010000467.1 GCA_009996555.1 Chitinophagaceae bacterium
TTCATCATTGCAGGAAAAATATGGGGTTTATGGTTTCCTATTATTCATCACCTGTGGACAAGCTCACTGGTTTTATTTGCAGGAGGTATAAGCTGTCTTTTACTCGCAGTATTCTTTTTAGTGATTGATGTGTGGGGGTATCGTAAATGGTCTTTCCCTTTCATTGTAATTGGTGTTAATGCAATCGCTGTATATGTAGCTACCCATTTGTTCAATTTCAAATTGATCGGCAATGTATTCGTAGGCGGCTTTTCAAAATGGCTGGGATCGGCAAATGGTTTTGTGCAGGCATTGGCCGGATTAATAGTGGTGTGGTTGATCCTCTACTGGATGTATCGTAAAAAAACATTTATCAAAGTATAAACGAACATTTTTTATAACCGACTTTATTAAACATTTAATTCAAAACAGATAATGATGAAGCAGTTTCGTATTTATTTTTTTGCAGCCATGACCGCCGGATTGTTGCTGGTTTCCTGTAGTGATAACAAAGAACAGCAATACAATGGCGAGCCAAGCCCTGCTGTTGTTGGTGATGGCCTTGCTAAAACACCTCCCATGGGTTGGAATAGCTGGAATGTTTTTGGAAAAAGCCTCAACGAACAGAATGTAAAAGAAACAGCAGATGCAATTGCTGCTTCAGGTTTAAAGGATGTGGGATTCGAATATATTGTGCTGGATGATTTCTGGCATGGCGGCCGTGATTCTGTTACAGGGTTGTTGTATGAAAACAAAGAAAAATTTCCTTCAGGAATGAAAGCCCTTGCAGATTATGTACACAGTAAAGGGTTGAAGTTTGGTATTTATTCCGATGCAGGAACAAAAACCTGTGGTGAAATGCCCGGCAGTTATGGGTATGAAGAAAAAGATGCAAAACTGTTTGCAGAATGGGGTGTTGATTTTGTAAAGTATGATTACTGTTTTGCACCTGATTATACTTCTTCTAATAACGATTATAAAATGGCGTTTAACCGTTACAAAAAAATGGGCGATGCATTGAAAGCAACAGGCAGACCCATTGTGTTCAGCATTTGTGAGTGGGGACCACGTTCACCATGGTTATGGGGCAAAGAAGCGGGTGGTCACATGTGGCGTACTTCGTATGATGTAGCAGATATTTGGGATGTACCACGTAATGAGCATAGCCCTATCGGCATCCTTACGTCTATTGATGCAATGGCAGACCTCGGTCGCTTTTCAGGGCCTGGTGGCTGGAACGATCCGGATATGCTGGTGGTTGGTTTAAACAATGGAGGTTATATCAAAGGCGGCGGTTGTAACGAAATTGAATACCGTACACAAATGAATATGTGGTGTATGTTTTCGGCACCGTTGATGATTGGTTGTGATGTGCGTAACATGAGTGAAGAAACAAAAACGATCCTGTTGAATAAAGATATTATTGCTATTGACCAGGATACATTAGGTAAACAAGGCTTTCGTGTATATCGTAAAAACGGGTTAGAAGGATGGAAGAAAAACCTCAGTGGCGGAAGAGTTGCTATTGCATTATTCAACCGCAATGAAGATGAACAGCGGATAAATGTTAACTGGAAGAACCTGGAACTGGACACAACTTTAAAATATGATGCTTATGATGTGTGGAAACATGCAACAGTTGGAAAAAGCATTCAACAGCTTTCTGCAACATTAAAACCACACGAAAGCCAGGTGTTTGTTTTAACGGTTGCTGAAAACAAATAAAACGCAGGAATAATCTTTCCATTCACCGTAAACTTATTGTTATGGAACATTCAAGAAGATCATTTATTCGCACCACCGGACTGGCAAGCCTTGGCTTCCTCGGTTTAAGTCAATGTGTGTTATCAGGCTGTAAAGTAAACAGTAGTCCGGCTTACGGTTTTGGCCCTTTGCTGCACCGTGAAGGAGAGATATTGAGTTTGCCGAAAGGATTTGCAGCAAAAGTGATTTCACGAAAAGGTGATTTGATGAGTGACGGATTTTACTCACCGGGCAATCATGATGGCATGGGTATGTTTGAACAAAAGGATGGCAAGATTTTGCTTGTGCGTAACCATGAACTTACACCCGGCTCATACGGTGAAGGTCCTTTTGCAAAAGACAAAGCATTGGCAGAAAAAATCGGCAAGGATAAATTCTATGACTTTGCAAAAGGCGGCGATTTTATTTGTGTGGGCGGAACAACAACCATGTTGTTTAATGAAGCAGATCAGAAAGTAGAATTGGAATATTTAAGTCTTACAGGAACAGTGCGTAATTGTTCGGGAGGAAAAACTCCATGGAACAGTTGGATTACCTGCGAAGAAACCGCTGCTATGAAGGGAGATGAAAACGGCGCTTTAGAAAAAGATCACGGCTACAATTTTGAAGTACCTGCAACAGATAAAATAGGAGTTGTTGATCCTGTTCCGTTGAAAGCAATGGGCCGGTTTGTGCACGAGTCAGCAGCGGTTGATCCTGTTACCGGTATTGTTTACCAAACAGAAGATGAATCAGATGGTTTGTTCTATCGTTTCATTCCTGTTGAACCCGGCGCTTTGCATAAAGGCGGACGTTTGCAATGCCTTGCTGTAAACGATTGGAAAGCGGCTGATACAAGAAACTACAGCGGATCAACAAAACAACGCTACCCCGACAGAAAACCAATGAGTGTATCCTGGATTGATCTTGATGAAACAGATAATCCGAATAACGATCTGCGTATGCGTGGTCATAAAGCAGGTGCAGCCATTTTTTCGTCTGGCGAAGGAATGACTTACGGGAATGGCGAATTGTTTTTCACCTGCAGTTCCGGCGGTTCTGTCAACAACGGACAGATATTCCGTTATGTGCCCAGCAAGTTCGAAGGAACGCCGCAGGAAAAAGATGCCCCCGGTACATTGGAGCTGTTTATTGAATCGGCAAGTGATGATACATTTCGCTATTGCGATAATATCACCATTGCGCCCTGGGGCGATGTAGTGATTTGCGAAGACAGTGATGATGCACGTATCATCGGTATTACACCCGATGGTCATGCCTATATCATTGCACAGAATATCGGTTACAGAGAATCAGAATTTGCAGGACCGGTCTTTTCTCCATCAGGTAAAACATTATTTGTAAATATCCAATCACCCGGACTTACGCTTGCTATAACAGGTCCGTGGAGATCCTGATATTTTTTTTCTTATTCAACTTCATTCAAATTTTCATCCATGTTATTACGCTCACTGGTTGTTACTTGTTTTCTTATTGTTTCTTTATTCTCTGCGGCACAAACTCCGGCCGATGTTTACAGAAGGCCATTGGAAGATGTGCTCAAGAGCATTGAAAAAACATTCAATGTGCAATTGAAGTATGACGACCGTACTGTTTCAAAAAAAACAGTTGAGTTTGCCAATTGGCGTTTTACATCGGATGTAAAAACAACGTTGGATAATGTTCTCCGTCCGCTTGATCTGATTTATCGTGAAACAGGAAAAAACAGTTATGCTGTTTCTTCTTATGATTACTATCGTCGTTCAGAAGCTGAAGGAAAAAAACATCTTGATCAGTTGCTGGCTGCATATCCAAGTGCAGCAGCATTTGATCAACGGAAAGCTGATTTACGTAAATCAATTGCAGCAGCACTTGGTTTATCATTAACAGCAGAAAGAACATCCTTAAATCCCATCTTCCGCAAAAAGATAGTAATGGATGGATATACGGTGGAAAATGTAGCATTTGAAAGTATTCCCGGTTATTATGTTACAGGAACATTGTACAGACCGTTGAAAGGTAAAGGCCCTTTTCCGGTAGTATTAAACCCACATGGGCATTTTTTTAATGAACAGGATCCGCCCAATCCAAAAGACAGCAGCCGCTACCGTGCAGATATGCAGATACGTTGAGCAACACTTGCAAGAATGGGGGCTATTGCTTTGAGCTATGATATGTATGCATGGGGTGAGTCGGCAGCAATGAGTGGCAGTATGTCGTATCATGATATGAGCTTTGCTGCATCCATTCAAACATGGAACAGTATCCGTGCATTAGATTTTCTGTTGTCGTTACCAAATGCAGATAAAACAAGAGTAGGAGTAACAGGAGCATCCGGTGGCGGTACACAGGCTTTTTTATTGGCTGCTTTAGACGAACGTGTAACTGTTAGCGTTCCTGTGGTAATGGTGTCGTCTGCATTTTATGGTGGCTGTGCATGCGAAAGTGGCTTGCCCATTCATGACGGATGTAACGGACACAAAACAAATAACACGGAGATTGCTGCTATGATTGCGCCAAAACCGTTGATGGTTATTTCTGATGGCGATGACTGGACTGTATCTGTGCCAGGAACAGATTTTCCGTATCTGCAGAAAATATTTGGCATGTACGGCAAAAAAGAAAATGTGGAAAGTGTTTATCTCGCCAATGAAGGACACGACTATGGTTTAAGTAAACGCATTCCTGCATATAAATTTCTTGCAAAAGGTTTAGCATTGAACATTGCAACTGTTACAGGAAAAGATGGCAGCATCAATGAAAAGGGGATTAGCATTCAAACAAACGATGAACTAAGAGTCTTCAGTTCATTTCCCTTACCTGCCAATGCGCTTCGTTCACATGATCAGATCGTTGAAAAATTCCAGTCATTACATAAGCTTTAGTAATAACTGGATGCATTGACCGGAAATAACGATTGCATACATAATGACAGCTGCTAAAAAAATACTGCAATTCAGTTCTGCTGATTTCATGTTCAGTTATAAAGAACATAACATAAGCAGCAGCGTTAACCGGCCGGTGGAGACAATTTGTATTGCCACTTCTGCCAAAAGAAATCATCATGTTACACTCCCCGAAAGCGGGGTATGTCCGCCATCTGTTTTATCAGCTGAAAATCATTGGCCACTCATACTCGATATTGCGTTGGATCCCGATCTTGAATTAATCATTATCAACCAACAACCGTCTGCTAACGATTTAATGCCTGATAATATTTATCAATTACCACCCGCTTCAATCTCTGGTAAATTACTCTCGCTCTTATACTGGCGTTTCCGTCATCAGTCCGAAGCTGGCGCTTCCGGGTTTAAAATAATCTGCAGAGATAACAAAGGAAATCATCCTCAACTGATAGAGTCATTAATCATGGAGATGGCGCATCTCAACAATCTTCCTCCTGCCTTCCTCGACTGGATTGAAAATGCAAACAAATTTTACCAACTGACTATTGCTGGTTCAGAACATGACAGCAGCTGTTAATTAATCAATTGTTTTCAAAAAACGCCCACGGTATTCTTTCGGAATAATTCCTGTTATTTTTTTGAAATGACGGTAGAAATTAGAAAGGTTATCGAAGCCACTGTGATAACTGATTTCAGAAATGCTGTAATTATTTTCCATTAACATCCGGCAGGCATGACCAATCCTGATCTCAGTAACATAATCAGAAAAAGTTTTACGGGTGTGGTGTTTGAAGTATCTTGAAAATGCCGCTACACTCATGTTTAGTTTGCTGGCAATATCCTGTATATAGATTTCTTCCGTATAGTTTTTCATAATAAACTCAAATACTTTATTGATTTTTTCGGAATCGCCTGTGGTGCTCGCAGAAAAACCTGAAGACAATAAAGGCTTCAGATCATTACTGCCTGACATACGCATCAATATTTCCAGAAGACTGATTAAACGCTGCGGCGATTTTTCATTGATCATTTCCTGCAACCTGCTAACAACATATTTCTTGGTTTTTCCCTGAACCTCCAAGGCCAATGATGAACGTTCCAGCATTTTACTTACGAGTTTCATTTCCGGCAAATCAAAAAACTGGCTGCCAAGAAAATCTTTCGTAAAATGAACAAAAATAGAGCGGGCAGCAGCAGTACTTTTCCGTGAATAATATTCTTCGTTGTTGCGATACAAATGAGGAATATTAGAACCGATAAGACATAGATCTCCGTCTTCAAAATGACTGACATTGTCCCCAATAAAACGGGTGCCCCGGCTTTTGTCAATTAACACCAGCTCGTACTCTTTATGAAAATGCCAGGGGTTAGCAAAATGATCCAGTTCAAGTACTTTAAACAAAAATGAAGCATCCGATTCAATGGGTAATTTATGTAATTGCGGTCTCATATACTATATTAACAATACCCGGGCAATATACATTTTCTTAATGTTCTAAAAGTATATGTTTTGTATTTTTTATTTAGCTTAACATGTCATAAATTATTCATTATGAAGTGGGAGTAAAATAATCCGGTGCAAAAAGAATTGTTTCCATTTCTTCAAGGTAATAAAACAAAACAAACGAGTATTCGTGTTAATAAAGTATACATAATCAATTAATAAAGCGAATAAAAAGATTTCATCTGTCAATAATTTTATCACCAGTTAAACTAACAGAATGTTATTATCAGAACTCAGTATTGCGGCCTTAAACAGAACAGACAAAGAGAACATTGTGGTGCTGTTGCCGGTAGGTGCTATTGAACAACACGGGCCTCACCTGGCAGTATCATGTGATACCACACTTGTATCGCATGTATCAGCAGGAGCAGAGCAGCAGTTGCAGGATCAGTTGTTATTATGTCCCACGTTGCCCTATGGTTCCAGTCATCATCATATTCCTTTTGGTGGTACTGTCAGTATTTCAGCAGCAGTATATACACAAGTGCTCGTTGAAATGACAGAGTCATTATTGCACAGTGGTTTTCGTCGCATAGTTATACTAAATGGTCATGGTGGAAATATTACACCGGGCAAACAGGCACTCTCTATCCTCAGTGCCAAATATGATCTTACCCTTAATCCAAATATTGTGTTTGCCACTTACTGGGAGTTGGCAGGTGCATGGTTTGCAGGAAATCCACCAATGGAAACGCCTGCGCTTAGTCATGCATGTGAGTATGAAACAAGTTTACTGCTTCACCTGTCACCGGGTAAAGTATACCCGCAGGAAATACAAAGAGCCAAACGCCCGGTAAGCAATGGATTTATTCCGTTTGAAGATGATGAGCCTTACAAAGGAGTAACAATGGTAAAACAAACACCTTTTATATCCAGCAATGGCAGCAGTGGTGAACCTCAATTGGGAACAGCCGCAAAAGGAGAGCATTTATTCAATCATGCCGTAAGTGCCCTTGTAAATTTTATTCAGTCATTTAAAGAATGGCCTTTCCTTGAAAACCTGCAACAAAAATCATGAGTAAAACAGAAATCAAACATCCGGATAAATCCGTTTCAACAGGCGCTTATTCGGCAGGTGTAATGATAGATGGATGGTTATACGTAAGCGGCCAGGGACCTGTTGATCTTATCAGCGGCGAAGTTATACATGCATCAATTGAAGAAGAAACATTGCATACGCTTTCGCATGTAAAAAAAATTGTGGAAGCGGCAGGGGGTACTATCGGGGATATTGTGAAGTGCACTGTACACCTTGCAGACATTCATGACTTTGACCGTTATAACGCAGCTTATGCATCTTTTTTTTCGGGTATTCTGCCTGCACGAACAACAGTTCAATCTGTTTTATGCGATGGGATTAAAATAGAAATAGATGCTGTTGCAAGAATAAAAGAAAAACCTTAAAAGAGAACCAACCAACATTATGAGTGTGAAAATAAAGATTGGAACAGTAGGGCTTGGCCTGATGGGTAGTAGTATTGCTACCTGTTTACTTGCGGCGGGGCATCCTGTTATATCACTTGTTAAGAATATAGAAACGGCCGATGAAGCAAGGATACGTATCGGCAATTTTCTTGCACAGTTGAAAGATGAAGGACGTTTGCAGGAAGAACCAGCTGCAGTATTGCAACGGTTCATCATTACGGATAATGCGGCTGATCTTGCAGGGCTTGAACTGGTGCTGGAGTCGATTACAGAAAATGTGAATGAAAAGAAAGAACTATTCAAACAGTTAGAAGAAGTTTTATCACCCACAGCCATCATTGGCAGTAACACTTCGGCAATACCTGTTAGCATTTTACAAAGCGGGTTAAAACATCCTGAACGTATCCTGGGGGTGCATTGGGGCGAGCCAGCACATGTACTTCGTTTCCTGGAAGTGATTTGCGGCGAACATTCCGATATAGCAAATGCAGAAAAAGTAGTACAGCTTGCAGAAGGCTGGGGTAAAGAACCATCGCTGGTTAAAAAGGATATTCGTGGGTTTATCACCAACAGGTTAATGTATGCCATGATGCGGGAGGCTTTTTTCCTTGTTGAAAATGGTTACGCCAGCTACCAGGATATTGACCGTGCCTGCCGCAACGACTTCGGTTACTGGATCACCTTTGCAGGAATTTTCCGCTTTATGGATCTTACAGGCATTCCGGCTTACCTGAATGTGATGCGTGATCTTTTCCCTGAACTGGATAACGCAACAACATCTCCTGCACTAATGGAGAAACTGGTAGCATCAGGTGCCAAAGGTGTAAGTAATGCACAAGGCTTTTATCCCTACACAAAAGAATCGGCAGAGCATTGGGAAAAACTCTTTGTTGAGTTTACTTATGAGATCAGGAAATTATCAGAGAAATATCCTCAAAACGTTGGAGACATCGTATGAAAAGAAAAGATAGCATTATAACATCAATCAAGGCAACAGAAGTAGTTGTACCGGCAAAACCGGGCAGTTTAAATTCTGATACAGTATTTGATAAAGATGAAGCGTTCGCAAAAAAATTTCTGACCGGTAACAGCTGGACCGAATTTGCAAACCAGTCAAAATTTATACTGGAAATACAATTGCAGAACGGACTTGTGGGTATTGGAGAAACATACAGAAGTGCATCTGCTGATTTGCTGGAATCAGACATGAAAAGACTGGTTGGGGAAGACTTGTTAAAGTTGAACTGGCGCAGATTGCCTGTAACTGATCAACGTATCTATGAAGCATTTGAAACAGCAGTGCTTGATCTGGTGGGAAAATTATTGCAGGTGCCTGTATGGCAGGTGCTGGGCGGTAGCTATCGTGATACTGTTGATTGCATGGGCTGGACAGGAAGAAGAACACCTGAAGATGCAGCGCAAAAAGCATACGAAGCTATGCAGCGTGGCCACAAGGTGTTTAAGTTTAAATGTTCAGACGATGATCCTGTTCGGCTATGGACAGAAGAAATAAAAAAGAAATGCGGTTACGGCATAAAAATTTTACTGGATCCCAACCAGCGCTGGACCAATGTGGAAACAACACTGCGTTTAATGGAAGGGGTGGAGAAAGAAATTATGCTTGGGTTAGAAGATCCGATCCTGCATGCTGATGTGGCCGGATTTAAATACCTGAAAGAAAAACTTGGCATGCCATTATATCGCCACATTTCATTGCCTTACACACAGGATATACGGGACATTATTGCCTTTGTGAAACAGGATGCCGTTGATGGATACAATTTTAATGGCTCAGCGTATAACTCTGTGTTGCTGGCAGAAATAGCCCATCTCGAAGGAAAAGAATGCTGGAGAGGTTCGGAAGTTGATCTGGGAGTACTTGAAACAATGGCTTTACATATTGCAGCCGCAAGTATTAACTGCACCATACCTGCTGATCTGTTTGGAGAACTGGTAAGAGAAAATGACCTCATTAATGAACCCCTCCTGTTTGAGAATGGCGCAGCCAAAGTGCCCACAGGTGATGGCTTAGGGATCACGCTGGATAAGGAAGCGGTTCAACAATATTCAACAGGTAAAATACTTGAATTCAAAGCATGAGAAAAGCAATCACATCATGGCTGCTACTCATCATCTGTAACATGATGTGGGCATTGCAGTTTACCTGTATCAAATTAACGCAGGATCAGGTAGGGCCCTATTTTACTGTATGGGGTCCCATGTTATTTGCCGCAGTATTGCTGGCTCCCTTTGCTTTAAAAGATTATAAAAAGAGCGGCAAGCATTTAAAAGATGTGCTGGTGTTTATACAGCTTGCATTATTGGGTGTTTTTCCGGCACAGGTGCTCATGACATGGGGCACACAATATTCGCTGGCGAGTAATGCTGCAATTCTTACGTTGAGTTTACCTGTTGTTACAGCATTTTTTGCGTTCCTTATTCTGAAAGAAAAAATGAACCGGTTGCGGTGGTTAAGTTTCGCCATTGCTATTGTTGGTGTTATTCTTTGTTCAACAGGCGATCTTAAACAAATGAACTTTGGCTCTGCTTATGCAGTGGGGAATCTGCTCATCTTTTTAGCCATTATTGGTAACGCCTATTACAACGTTGGAATTAAAAAAATTGCTGAACGTTATACTGAAATGGAGTTGGTATTTTATACCTACGTGGTAATGGTGATCTTACTCACACCGCTGGTGCTGTATTATGAGCAGGATATTTTTGCCCGCATACCATCGTTTACTGTACAAACATGGACAGGCATGACATTGCTCACCTTGTTTCACAACTTTCTTTCCATGATCTTATTCTTTAAGGCATTGAAAGCACTGGATGCAATACAGGTGGCATTGTCGAATTACCTGATCACATTTATGGGATTACCTGTTGCCGCAATCTGGTTAGGTGAAAAGCTGAATAACCAGGCCATTTTCGGAGGAGTGCTGGTATTGGTATCAACCCTCATTATTACAATCCTTGATTTTAAAGCAACAAAACAAGTACCTAAACCAATTACACAATAACAACAATGAAACAGAAGAAAGAATTATCAGGTGTAGTGCCAATTGTACCAACGCCATTTACAGCAACAGAGGAAATTGATGAAAAAGCATTAAGAAGGTTAATTGATTTTGCTGTTGAACGTGGAATTGAGGCTGTTTGTTTACCAGCCTATGCAAGTGAGTTTTATAAACTCACTGACGATGAAAAATTGCAGGTAGTAAAGATTGCGGTTGATCAGGCAGCAGGTCGTTTACAGATTGTTGCACAATCAAATCATCCTTCGTTAAGAACTGCCATAAAGCTGGCGCAGGCAAATGTGGAGGCGGGTGCTGATGTGATTTCACTGGCCGTTCCACGGATTTTCAGTTTGCCGGAAGATTCTATTAAAGAATACCTGGCTGAGTTTTTTCAATCAATACCGGAAACACCAGTGTTAGTACAAGATTTTAACCCGGGTGGTTCTTCTATCAGTGTTGGTTTAATTACTGAACTGATGAATGAGCACGCAAATTTTAAATACCTCAAACTGGAAGAACCGCTTTGTGCACCAAAATTTGAACAGATCATTAAAGCAACAGGCGGAAAGGTAGGATTACTGGAAGGATGGGGTGGTTTGTATATGCTGGAACTGATCCCTACCGGAGTTATTGGTGTAATGCCTGGCTTTGGGGTGTCGGATATTTTACAAAAAGTTTTTACGCTGCGTAAGAACGGCGAAAATGAAAAAGCATTTGACCTCTTTGAAAAAGTAATGCCGCAGATATTTTTTGCATTGCAGAATATGGAACTCTTCCATTATGTAGAAAAAGAATTATTGATGGCACGTGGTTTACTCGATAACAGTGTGGTACGTAAGATGGCTTATAAACCAGATGCATCAACTGCTGCCTACGTAAAAGAATTAAATGAACGCATTGTACGATTAACGAAAGAATTGTAAAAAATGGAAGCAGGAACTTCTTTCTGGGAAAATGAGCTTGATACAGATGCAACTCTCTTCGGGTTCATTCAGCACAACCTGTATGTTGCTGTTGTTTGTGACATTCTTGATGAGTTGGGTTACCGAAACCAGGCCATGCATCAACGACTAAGGCCGTTGCTACCGGATGTGAAAAAATGCGGATTTATTGGAAGGGCAAGAACGTTTCGTTGGATGGAAACAAATCACATAGCCGAAGATCCTTATGGTTTGGAAATAGAAGCAATGGATGATCTTAAAGCTGGTGATGTGGTAATACATTCTACCGATTATGGAGGTACAAATGCTCCCTGGGGCGAACTCATGTCAACAATTGCCAAACAAAAGGCTGTAGCTGGTTGTGTTTGCGATAGCCAGATCAGAGATTGCGTGCGGATCATGGAAATGGAATTTCCTGTTTATTATAGTGGTATTCGTCCGCTCGATTCAAAAGGCAGAGCTATTGTGATTGATTATGACGTACCTGTTCAATGCGGCGAAGTATTAGTGAACCCGGGTGATATTGTCTTTGCCGATTTTGATGGCATTGTAGTAATTCCCCGGTCATTGGCTCATAAGGTTGTAGAAAAAGCCTATGAAAAAATGAACCATGAAAACCTTTCAAGAAAAGAACTGCTTGCCGGTAAAACACTCCGGGAAGTATATGATAAATACCAAGCTTTATAATTAATGAACTATGAAAGAAAATAACAACTCTGTTCTAACATCAGCTAACGGAACCACCGGTCACCAGGCAAAAGACAATCAACTTACGGACATGACAACAATTCATCACGCAACCGAAACGCAATCTGCTTCTACTACTGGAAAAAAATTTGAAGGACAGGTGGCGGTCGTCACAGGTGCAGCATCCGGACTCGGGTTAGCTATCTCCCAAATGCTGTTAAAGGAAGGAGCAGCAGTTGCATTACTTGATATCAATGCAAGCGGGCTGGAAAAAGAATTCAAAAAGAACAATAAAAACAGCAGGCAGTATGCAATTGATATCACGAAGGAATCCCTGGTGATTGATACTGTTGATCAAATTGCAAAGGAGTTTGGCCAAATTGATATTTTGGTTAACAGCGCCGGCATTTCAGGTGAAACAAATGTGCTGAGCCATGATGTGGATTACAATAATATTCACCGGGTATTTGAAGTTAATTTCATGAGCAGTTTTACCATTTCAAAAGCCGTACTTCCGCACATGTTGAAACGAAACTACGGACGCATATTACATATTGCCTCCATTGCAGGAAAAGAAGGTAACGCAGGTATGCTGGCTTATTCTTCATCCAAAGCCGCAGTAATTGGCATGACCAAAGTGCAGGGAAAAGAATATGCAGAAACCGGCATTACCATTAACGCATTGGCTCCGGCAGTTATTCGAACCCCCCTGGTAGAAGGCCTTCCCGAAAAAC
>JAACZX010000573.1 GCA_009996555.1 Chitinophagaceae bacterium
GAGCTTGATAACACACATTCACTTGCGTTTGGGTATCCTAACTACTACTATACATTGAAGATGGATGATGTGATCTTCGATTTCTTCAATAATACCGGCTGGAATGTTGGTGTTATTAAGAAGGAAGGACAGCTGGCGGGTTTTGTTGGATCAAAACTGAAAGACCGTTTGAAAGATGGCCTGCTGTTTGGCGCACAGAATATTGGTCGTGGTTCGGTTGTGTACCTTACTGATAATATCATGTTCCGTAACTTCTGGGAAAACGGAAAGCTGATGTTGTGTAATGCGGTATTCTTTTAATAAATAAGCGAATCACATAAAAAAGCCATCGACATATCGATGGCTTTTTTATGCAACTGGCCTCATACAATGAAAAACAGGAATATTTAAGATTCTATACTTAGTTAACTTTACTTGTTTGATTCAATCCATCTGTCAAAATCAAAGTTTTTAATCTCCGCCTCGTAGCTTTCAAGCGGATTTACAGGTAGTAATTCTTTAGGAATAAACGGACTGTTTACCTCTGCTTCAATCCCTTTTATCCAGGCCAGTTTTGCATAACCAATGGCTGGGTGAGAGGTAAATTCACCTGTAAGCCCATTGTGTTTATTCCTTTTCTTATGCATTTTTGTTGTCAGTAACTCTGCCAATATCTCTTCACATTTCTGCTTGTTTTTAGTTGCTACTGCTTCATAGAACTGATCATCGGGCATCAGCTTGTATTTTTTTACTGTTTTTGTTTTTACAATTTCCATAGCCCGGTCAAATTCATTCCAATCTTCTGTCAATAGACATTGTATTGCATATACAGGAGCAGCCATGCCGTTTTGAAGCATTTCTTCATGCTTGCTATGCTTCAAATTGGCATATCTATTAATTAGTTTGAAATTATCGCTAAGTAATGCATAGCTAATATGATTGATTCCGTAATCTAAGCATCTGTCATCATATTTTTTAATATTAAACTCATCTAATAAACCACATCTGTTAAAATGAAATTTCGCTGTATTTATTTCTTTATCTAAAAAACAGGAATTTAGAGCAAACATTTCATGGTCGTACCACATGGCAGGAGTTATATAAGCCTCACTTGTCCTTCCCTCGCTTAGAGATACTTTTAACTTTGAATAATTTGCAATAATGCTTTTAATTACTTCTGTAAGCCTTTCCTCTTTCGGCAAATCTTTAAATTCCATTTTTATTTTTAATTTAACTTTAAAAGATTTACATCCCTTGTACTTTTACTGACAGTAGTCACATGTTTTTCGATAAATCAAATATTGTTGCGGATCATATTAGTAATATCAATTTTCCCGGCATTCTCACGGGTAATTGAAAAAAATGATTTATAATTCTGCTAAGCTGCTCTTAGTAAAAATGAATATTTTTTGCTTTTATTATTCAATGATCTTTTCTAAATAATAAAGATTTCCTTTCTTATCAATTCCCTGAACAATCACTTTGTATTTTTTGCTGTAATCGTTATTGTAAAAACGAATTGTTGCTTTTCCATTGCTGAAGTTTACCTGCGGCTGCCAAAGCAACGTAGTGCGCCTGTCTTCATTTGTTCTTGCTTCAGCATTTGAATAATCAGGATAAACAAAACTTAATGGAATTGAATAACCGGTAAGTGATGAGGCATTAAAACCCAAACGGCTGTATTGCTTTCGTACGGTATAAATAAGGATGCTTGGCCCTGCACCCATTTGACCCAGGTGCAGATTGTTATTGCGGTTTACTTTCACCATCACTACTTCAGCCGGATTAATAAAATTCAATTCGTCAGGCGATATCGGTTGTTCATTCAGGTAATAACTCACCATATCGCCACTGGCCAACCCTGAAGCGGGAGAGCCATCAAGTCCACCAATCTTTGCATATCCGGTATTGAAACGAAAACCAAAGAACAACTGTTCAAACATGTGAGCAAAGCTGATGTAACCAAAATCAGGATCAGGTATCTTGGTGAACTCGGCTTCACGAAAAGCATCTGATGCTAGTGTTTTACTAAGTGAGTCAATCCGTCGTTCTTCTTTGTTTTTTCCTTTAATAATAATTTCTGCCAACTCTTTACCCAATTTCGGAACGCTGTAATATTTTACAAATTCTTCGGTTTTGGCCTGTGCCGGTGGCAGTTCTTTTATTACAGGTGAAAAGAACGCAGCAGTTGTTCTGTCGCCAAGTGTATCAAGATAGCCGGGCAATAATTTAAACTCAAGTTTTCGCTTGCGTTTCTCTTTTGTAGTAGCCTGCAAATAAATTGTAGCTTGTTTTCTGAAATACAGATCGTTTACTGCAAAGTTTCCTTTGTTATCAAGTTTAGCGGTAGAAAAGATGGTGCTTGAATCTGCACCTTTTGTAATAATATCGATCTTACTTGAATCGAACTGCATGCTTTCCCTGTCTTTTTCAACAGTTCCTCTTATGGAAATGCCTGTTTCAAAAAAATAGCTCAGCAAAGGTTGTTTGCCTGCCGCTAACTGTTCATGTGTAAAACGCCCCGGTTGCACTGTCAGCAGCAATGCATCAAGATAAACTGCAGACAGTTCAGCAGAAACATTGATGCTGTTTTGTACAAAAGATTGGTTTGCCTGTTTGTTTGAATGCAGCAGCTGGTAGCTTTTAATAGTCGGGTGCGAAAGAAAAGAATAGTAGGGCAGATCAGCAGGAATAACAGAGACAGACAAGTCAGGAATATCGGCACTGTTTACCGTAAGTGTGAATTTGTTCTTTCCTTTTTTATCAAACGAAACAGAATCAGCTGTCAATGTAAGTTCCGCAGCTGTTGGCTGTTGCACCCAAATCCATCGCTCGGCCACTATTTCCTGTTTACTGTTGATGGCAAGCACCTGCATCAAACCATCTGCCAATGTTTTTTTATTGATGACTGCCGCAGTTTGACCTTCATCAAAATTAAACTGTTGTACAAATACTGTTTTGCCATACTGCTGTGCCAGAATGTTTACTTGTTTATTCGCATCCATAAATGAAACTGCAGCATTAGCCTGCACTGAAATCTTGGTTGCTGAAAGATTTGATACATTCAGCACCATTCCCGACTTACTTGTAGCCGGCAACGGAAATTTCTTTTTGTTATTGAGGTTAAGGCTCACCTGCAGACTGTAGGTTTTACCTGTTTCAGGAGTAAAGCGTATAAGACCGGTTCCATTGCTGTACACAACAGGATCAGCTATTTTCTTTTGCGTTTCATCCAGCAGTTCAATCTTTACATCGGATGCGGGAAGTTTGTTTGCATCTGCAATTGTAAATGCAAGGTTATTTTCTACAGCTTCTATCAATTTGCCTCCTTCAGGAAAAAAGTTTACAGCAAGTTCGGTTGATGGAACATAATATGATTTTGATTGATCATTTTTCCCCAGGATAAAAATATATTGTTCGCTGATGCTGCCGGGGTTGTTAAGCATCCATAAAGTATAAGCCCGAATACGGTAGATACCTGTTGCCAATGTATCGGGTATAAAAATACTGCCTGTTGCATGCTGATCTTTTGCGGGCCACATTTGCTTTGAATACAGTTTTCCGTTGAGGTCGCTGAAGTCGGTATATACTACAGCACTCAGGGGCGAAGGCAGGTCGTTTACCGTAAGATATGTTTTGAGCCAGATGTTTTCGCCGGGTTGGTAAAACTGTTTATCTGTATGTAGAAAACATTTTTCATTAGGGTTCAGTTCATACAGGTTCCGCACAGCAGAGATCATTCTTGCAAGAGCGGTATCATTTGTTTGTGCATGAATACCTGCATGTAAAAGGATGATAAGACTAAAGCTGATAGAAATGCTTTTCACTTTTTTTTGTTTAAAATAATAAAAAAACCTTCTGCATTTTATAAAGGCAGAAGGTTTTAACATCTATATACTGAATTATTTATTCCTGTAAGAAACAAGCCCGGGTGCTCTAGCTCCTGTAGCTCCCACAAATCCTTTGGCAACGAGTGTTGCAGACATTTTGTTGGCAAGCGTAAGTGAGAGTGTTCCAACAACAGTAGTTGTACCTGCCCACTTGATGCGGAAGGTGTTTGTTGTGGTGCCGGGAATGCGTGGCAATTCAATAAATGCAGTAGCCTGTTTGAATTTAATACCGGAAAAGATCAGTGAATCCGTTGCATTGGCATACACATCAATTGCTGGAGTTGCTCCCGGAGGGTTTGGAATTGCATTCACAAAACGAACTCTGTAATTGGTATCAGCCTTTGGTAACTGAATGTTGTCTTCTGTAACAAAAAAGCGTGATTCTTTATGCAGCGAATCGCAGAGAAACAAGCTGTAGTATTTATTTAAGCCAAATACAACAGTTGGTTCGTGTGTAAATAAAAACTGGTCGGTTGTTGCAGCGGGTGGTGTGCCCAATGCAAGTGAAACACCAATCCGGCGTTCAGTAACGGCTCTTGTTACTGCAAAATAATCCTGGCCAGCAGGAACGGTGGCTCCCACAGCAACAGGTACTGCTGATAACAGATCACCATTATAGGTAAACCTGAATGATGAACTTGTTTGGCCAGACAATACTGGTTGTGCAAGCGGATATACATTCACCAGCTTTACATACGAATGCGAGTAGGGGTTGCCAGCGTCGAACGTGGCATTATAATCAGCTTCTTTCTCGCAGGAAAGCTGAACAAAAGCAACGGAAAGTATGATGAGTAATTTTTTCATATTCTCTTTTTTTAGCATGAATTAAGGTTTCGAAAACCATGTTTCTTTTGTATGCCAGTCCAGTTTATCAGCACCCAGTCGTTTCAACTCTTCAATATTCCATACATATTCTGAATTGTAACGGTAACGAACCCTGTAAACCAATGCGCCATTATTATCAGGCCATAAAACAGTACCTGTTGGCGGTGCAA
>JAACZX010000202.1 GCA_009996555.1 Chitinophagaceae bacterium
TGGATAACGCAGCCGTTCTTCAGCAACAGTTGCAGGATGTACACTTGGTGATTCATGCAGCAGGACCATTTTCGCATACCGCCAAACAAATGGTAGAAGCCTGTATTGCAACGCACACACATTACATTGATATTAATGGCGACATACAGGTGTTTGAACTGATCAAACAGTATGATGCTGCAGCAAAGCAGGCAAATGTAATGCTCATGCCGGGCGCCGGGTTTGATGTAATTCCCACCGATTGTATTGCTGCACGTTTAAAAAACGAACTGCCCGATGCCACGCATCTGCAATTGGCATTTATCAGCAATGGCGGAGGGTTAAGTCATGGTACTGCCAGCACCATGGTACAACGTATTGGAGAAAAAGCACTGGTGCGCATCAATCATCAGTTAACGAAAAAACCATTTGGGCATAAAGGCATGTGGCTTGATGCAGCAGGGCAAAAACGTTTTGTAATGAGTTTGCAGTGGGGCGATATTTCAACAGCACACCACACAACCGGTATTCCGAATATTGAAGTATTCACCGGCATGAAACCATCTGTTTACCGTTTACTTAAATTTCAATTTCTCTTCAACTGGTTATTACGCACATCCTTTATCCGCAAACGCATACAGGAACGTATCAACAATGCTCCTGCAGGTCCAACAGATGAGCAGCGAAACAACAGTCAAACATTTGTGTGGGGTAAAGTATGGAATGCAGCCGGCGATCAACAAACAGCTGCACTGCATTGCGGAAACGGATACAGTGTTACAGTATGGGGATGCCTGCACATTGCACAACAAATACTTCAGCAAAACTGGAAAGCGGGTTACCAAACACCTGCATCGGTTTACGGCGAAGAGTTGATCTATACACTGCCTCAAAGCAGAAAACTCTTTTAAGGAGCAATCATCCTTGCCTCTGCATTATACGTAACCAAAAATGAGCGTGCCTTTATGGGTGCAATAAACCGGAACACTCGTGTAAGCAATTCATTTCTGCCGCTTCGTTGTCCTTTGTTTTTTTTATTGAAATCGTAACGGTCAATAAATGTTACAGGCTGTTCTGTTTGATCATACACAACAGTAATTGTACCCAGGCCCCAGCCAAAATAATCATCATCATTCAGGTCAACCTGTTTTATACAATATCCATGCTCCGCTTTTCTGCAGTGCTGTTGTTTTTCTGCTTGCGGCAGGCGTAGTTTCATCAATTCAAAATCAGCAGCAGAAACAGTAAAGGTTTCGCCGGAGCCAGCTAAATAATGTTTCAGTAATTCTTTTTCAAGCGGCGAGTTCAGCCGGGGATGTATGGAAATAAACCTGTAAAACAACTGCCTGTATCCACGCAGTTTATTCTGTTTTGCAGTTATTACAACCGTTGAATCGCCAGCTGTAAGCAACACAGGAAATAACAGGAGGATAAACAGGGAAACGTATTTCATGAAGGTTTAAAAATAACAATTTTACAGATGCTGTCTTTCTTTTATAACCGCACCTTAGCTTTGCCGCTCTGAAAGATTATTACACCATACTGGAAGTTAGCCCTTCGGCAACACCGGCCGAAATAAAACAGGCTTACCGCAAGCTGGTCATGCTGTATCATCCTGATAAAAACAATGATGAGCCGTATGCACTTGCACGGTTTACAGAAATAAAAGAAGCATACGAAATACTCAGCAATCCATACAAAAAGAACCTGTATTTACAGGAACGTTGGTTGCAGAAAGCATCGGGACAAACAATTGGCGAAGAGCTGGTAACGGCTCCGTCTGTACTTGTAAAATGTCTTGAGCTGAACAAACAAAATGCGCGATGACATCCTGCGCGCCGCGGCGCAGAATTGATAATACCATTAACCTGTTACTTGAGCAAAAGGAGCATGATGTGCATGCTTCCATTATTTCAACCATGATGCAGAGCCTGCATCATTTTCCTTACGCTGCAGCAAAGCCAGCTGTACAGCAATTGCAAAAACTGTCGGCAAACCTACCTAACTGGCAAAAGCACATTGAGGAAACCATGAAAAAAAAGCAGCAACAGGAAAAATGGCGTTGGCTCAATCCCCTGCTGGTGGTTTTGCTAACCATTGCCATCTGCTTTTTGATGTGGTTTGGAGCGAAAGGTTGATGGAGGATGTCGGATTTATGATGTCTGATGTAGGATATAAATACATTTCAAAGTTCAGAAAATCATACATCCTAAATCAGCCATCCGCCATCGTTCAACTATCTTTGCGCCATGCATTATGTTTCTGTTGAAGGATTAACGAAGAGTTACGGTATTATTCCGCTGTTTTCAAACATTTCATTTCATATTGAAGAAGGCGACAAGATCGCATTGGTAGCACGCAATGGTTCGGGCAAATCCACTTTATTAAAAATACTCGCCGGTAAGGAAACAGCCGACGATGGAAAGTATTGGGTAAACAAGGATGTGGATATTGCTTTGTTTGAACAGGAGCCGGGCTTTGATGAAAGCAAAACTATTCTCGATAATATTTTTCAGCACAACCACCCTGTCATCAACGCCATTAAAGAATACGAAGCTATCAGTGAAGCAAACGATGCAGAAAAACTTAACGATGCCATTGTAAAAATGGATGAACTTGGTGCATGGGATTTTGATGCGAAGGTGAAACAGATCCTCGGCAAACTCAATATTCATCACCTGCAACAGGCTGTTGGTACACTATCTGGAGGTCAGCGTAAACGTGTGGCGCTGGCACGAACACTTATTGATATTGGTTTCGATCATAAACATGTATTGCTGATCATGGATGAACCCACCAACCACCTCGATGTGGAAATGGTGGAATGGTTAGAACATTATCTCAACAAAGAAAATATTACCCTGCTGCTGGTAACCCACGACCGCTATTTTCTGGATGCCGTGAGTGATGAAGTGTGGGAACTCGACGGCAGCACGTTAACCGAATACAAAGGCGATTACCAGAATTATTTAGAAAAGAAAGCAGCACGTGTTGAAAGCGAGCTGGCAAGTATTGATAAAGCAAAGAACACTTACCGTAAAGAACTGGAATGGATGCGCAAGCAACCAAAAGCCCGCACAACAAAAAGTAAAAGCCGCCAGGATAATTTTTACGAAGTGGAAGCAAAAGCCAAACAACGCATCGAAGATCAGCAGGTGCAGCTGAGTATGAAGATGAGCAGGCTTGGCGGCAAAGTGGTGGAGATGAAAAAAGTGTACAAGAGCTTTGGCGAAAAACAAATACTCAAAGGTTTTGATTACACGTTTAAAAAAGGAGAACGTGTTGGTGTGGTGGGGCAAAACGGCGCAGGCAAATCAACCTTTATTGATATTATACAAGGCATACAGGAACCAGACAGTGGTAAAATTAATGTAGGCGACACCATTGTGTTTGGCAACTATTCACAAAAGGGATTGGAAATAAAAGAAGACCTGCGTGTAATTGAATATGTAAAAAACATTGCAGAGAATTTTCCATTAGCAAGTGGCGGCTCGTTAAGTGCTGCACAGTTTCTGCAGTTGTTTTTGTTTGATCCGGATAAACAGTACACGTATATTTCAAAGTTGAGCGGTGGTGAAAAAAGAAGATTGCATTTACTGTCGATCCTCTTCCGTAATCCCAACTTCCTGGTGTTGGATGAACCAACCAACGATCTTGATCTCCCAACATTAGCTGTGCTGGAGAATTTCTTAACAGAATATCCCGGCTGTTTATTGATTGTAAGTCACGATCGTTATTTTATGGATCGCCTGGTTGATCATTTGTTTGTGTTTGAAGGCAATGGTGTGATCACCGATTTCCCCGGCAACTATGCACAGCTGCGTTTGTGGCAAAAGGATCAGGAAAAGCTAACAGACAATAAGCAATCAGCAAATGAAACGCAAATTAGCGCTGAGCGTAATCGAAGTGCGGTTGGTGAAGTGGTGAACGCACCTGTCCAGAATCAATCGGGAGTCGAACCACAAGCCTCAGAAAAAAAACGCTTCAGCTTTAAAGAAAAACGTGAGTTTGAATTACTGCAAAAAGAAATCGAACAACTATCAGCAGAAAAAGAAACCATCAATGCAAAACTCAACAGTGGCGATCTTCCATTCGATGAGTTGCAACAACTCAGTAACCGCATTGGTGAAGTAACCAACCTGCTCGATGAAAAAGAAATGCGTTGGCTGGAGTTAAGTGAATACACGGATTAATCTTCAAACAAAAAGTCATCTGCCTTTGGCATCTTTGTCATCAGCTCTGCTGCCACAGGCGGAGCTGCAAGTTTGCGTTCAATTACATCCATCCATGCAAGATCAGCATTCATCACCGCAGCAACAGTGCCATCTGCTTTCAATATTTCATGCCGCACACTCCATCTCGATCCATCCCTTCTGCATTTGCTGAGCAGCATTGTAACTGTCACTACTTCGCCTGCATGCAACTCTCTGCGAAAAATACATTCTTCACGAAACAAGATCGGCCCCACCTTCAATTCACGCATTAATTCAGTTGTATATCCGTGCGCCAGTAAAAAACTCATGCGTGTATGTGCTCCAAGCTCATAATATTTTGAATGCATCACATGTTGGTTGGCATCAACATCAGACCAGCGTAGTTCAACTGTTTTACTGTATGTGTTCATTGGATGAAGATAAGAAAGAGAGTTGTGAATGGTGAACAGGCAATAAACAATTGGCAACTGGTAATATGTAACAGGCAACTCAGAACTTCAGAACTAAGAACCATAACCTTCAAACAACAAACGATAAACCACAGGTGGTCTTCGTTCCATGAACCACGAACTGTTAACCATGAACTTATCTCTTCAAAACAAAAAGCCCCAACATTAAATGCCGGGGCTCGCTTTATCAGATAAATAACTTACTGTTTGTTATACATCAG
>JAACZX010000574.1 GCA_009996555.1 Chitinophagaceae bacterium
GCTAATACATTTTCCACACACCGTAAACTAACAGAGCCCTTTGAGCGCTCGTATAAAAAAGATCTGCTGCCATATATTAATGAAATGAAAACAGGCTTAACTGAAAATAATTTTCCTGCAGCTGTTCACGCTTACCGCTTACTCACAAAAAAATGCAACGGCTGCCATGTTGATCTGGATGTAGATAAAGAAGTGATTGACTGGAGTGATGAACAACGTGGCGATGAAAATTAAGGTTGCTGCTCAACAGCTTTAATACCCGTTTGGGTCAGCTCTATTTTTTTCTCTTTGTACAATTTGCCAATAGTCATTTTAAACGCTTTCTTACTCATACCAAAGAAAGTATAGATCGCTTCGGGATCGCTTTTGTCATGATAAGGCAGGTAGCCATTATTTTCTTCAAGCAAACGCATGATCTTTTGCGCTTCATCTTCCACCCGCTGGTAACCCTGTTTACCAATGGCTACATCAATCTTTCCATCTTCACGAATGGTTTTGATGTAACCAGTTACTTTATCGCCAATATTCAGCGGTTGAAACACTTCATTAAAATATAAAAGCCCAATATGCTTTTTGTTGATGATGACTGACCAGCCAAGATCGGTTTGCCGGTAGATGATGAGTTCTACTTCCTCTTTTTCTTTTACCGTCAGTTCTTCATTGCTTAGCAAATGTTCAATGTATTGCGATGCAGCAGCACGGCCTGTCTGTTCATCAATATACACATGCACCAGGTATTCGCCACCAAGTCGCATGGCCGATAGTTGTTTGCTCTTGGGTACAAACAGGTCTTTCATCAAACCCCAGTCTAAAAAAGCCCCGTGCGAACTGGTGCCTGCAACTTTCATCAACGCAATATCGCCCACAACAGCTGTGGGGTGTTGGGTGGTAGCAATCAAACGGTCTTCACCATCATGATACACAAACACGGTCAACTCATCTCCTGCTTTTGTACCACGGGGTACAAAACGTTTCGGCAACAAAATGCCTTCTGCTCCATCATCAAGATAAGCACCTGCATCTTTCATGCGTTTTACAATAAGACGATTGTATTGACCAACATTTACCATGAACACGAAGATAAGCTAAGGTTTTGAAGGAGGGGAAAGAGTATAACAGATTGTGCACTTCGCTTACAATTTTCAACACAGAGAAACAGAGGTGCGGAGAATGCAGCGTTTAATGGAATTGGGTGTTGGATTTTTGATTGTAGCTTGTTTCTTTCTTCATTGGACTTTAATTCTTGGTTCTTGGATTTTTCTTTTCTTCTTTGTGCGTTTGCGTCTTTGTGGCAAAAGAAAAGAATCGGTATATTCACAGTCCCGATAGGCAAACGGGATTATTACTTCATTAAAATTTGTAGCTATGAGTTTGTTTAATACCGGAAAGAATAAAAAAGACAAAAAGAAAAATGCCCCGGCGGGTAATAAATCGAATTTCATTGCAGGAAAAGGCGGCGGAAAGGCCAATACTAAATCGGCAAACAATGCCGGGAAGCATGTGGGTGGCGCACAACGGGGAGCATAAGATTTTCTGTTGATAAAGAAGAAGGCGGCCATTGGCCGCCTTCTTTATTTGTTCTTTTGTTTTATTGCAACACTGCATTTTCTTTCACCCGCTTCATCGCTTTTTCTGCACGTTTAAACGCCAGTTGTTTTTTATAGTTGAACCATTTTTGTCCACGTATCTTGAACATGATATCATCAAACTTACGCTGCAGGGTTACATTCCATAAACCGGTTAAGATGGTACCAACACTTGCACCAATGGTACGAACCGATAAACCAAAACCACCTTCAGCATATTCAATATGGTGCCAGTAGCCGCTGGGCATATACAATGTATCTCCATATTCCAGTATTCCGGTTACACCTTTTGCATGCTGCATGGCAGGGTAGGTTTCAAAATCGGGCTTATCAATATCAACCAAACCATGCACGTTGAAAGGAAGGCGATATAAGAAATCACTTTGGTCGGGAGGGAACAATACCACACGACGCTTACCTGCAAATTGGGTTAAGAATACATTGCTCATGTCAATATCCATGTGCATGCGTGTTACCGAATGCTTGGGACCAAAGAACATGAACGGAATTTTGATATAACGGCCGGTGATCTTTGGATAACCAAAATCTTTCAGCAGTTCGGGTTTGTGTTTGAATACAGGGAACAGGAACAAACGCAGATCGGTAGGTTCTTTCTCAATCAGATCGAGGTATTCGTTGAATTTCATTTCAGCATGTGCCACGCTCAGCGTTTCGCTGGGGTTGGCCTGCTTGGTGCTGAAGAGTTTCACTTTAATATCACCCATGGATTGTTTGAAATAATCCATCGTCCACTTTTCGTAAGCCGGGTATTGTTTCCACAAACCACGCAGGATAACCGGCTTCTGCGGTTTTAAATATTTTTCGGTAAACTCTTTACGTGTAATCGTCGTTCCGTCAACAACAGGAATCGGCGTATCAATATTCATCTTCATGTTTGCCTTTTTTACAATACTCAATTGTAAGCGGCACAAATTTAGGCCAATTCGGGTAACAGTGCTCTGTCAGTGGCTGATATTGATCAGATGCAAAGAATTTTTGACAAATGATTTAGGATTGTTGCCACTAAGACACGAAGTCACAAAGACATAAGTCAAGGAACAAGAAGAAAATCCAAAAAAGAAGGCACAAGGGTCAAGGAACAAGAAAGAAAATCCAAGAACCAAGAATCAAAATCCAATTCCATTAAACGCTGCTTTCACCGCACTTTTGTTTCTCTGTATTAAACATTGTAAGCAAAGCGAACAAGCCTTACAACTGCTCCCAAACCGATTTTGCAAAATGCTCAAGTGACGGATCACGGGCGCCCATAAGCAGCAGCACACAATCTTCGGTGAAATGCGGACGCATGCTTTCAACCAGCTTGTTGCGGTCTTCCACAAAAAATGCCTGTACGCCTTTTGCTTTGAGATCATTGATGAGATCATTTGCAGAAATATCTTTCACAGCTGTGCCACCGGCATAAAAAATTTCGCTCATCCATATTTCATCTTGCGGACGAAGGGCTCTGCTGATCTCTTCCACAAAATCGTGGCGAAGAAACTTGGTTGGTCCGTAGCCATGCGGCTGAAACCAGGCAATTACTTTTTTTGCAATGGGCTGACAGGCTTCAATACTCGCCGCACACTTGGCGGGGTTATGTGCATAATCATCAATTAGCCAGATATTATTCTTTTGCCCGATGATCTGGTGACGACGATAAATACCTTCATAGTTTTTCAACGCTTCGGCAGCAACGTTTAAAGGAACGCCGGTTAGATTGGCAACGGTTGCAGCGGCAAGGGCATTTTCCATGTTGTGGCGGCCAAGGGCGTGAATGGTGAATAGTGAATGGTGAATGGGGTTTCCGCTGTTTGTAATTCCAAATGAGATGTTGAAACCTTCCTGTTTGAAGTCTGTTGCATGATATGCTGCATCATCATTTGTGTCAACAGAAAAATTATGTGCAGGATTGGCTGATAATTTTTTTGCCAATGCATGCGATTGGTTCACGACAAAGAATTCGCTTGTATTCTTTTTGAACTGCTCAAAAATTTCAATGAGTGTATCAATCTCTTTATGATCCTTATCAATGTTGATAAGCAAACCAACTTCGGGTGTGTAGTTCACAATGCTGCCATCGCTTTCATCGGCTTCAATGACTAACCAATCGCCGCTGCCCACTTTTGCATTGCCAATTTTGCCTTCCTTAATAATACTGGTTAATCCTGCGCCGCTGATGATGCTGGGCTGCATACCTCCATGCTGAAGAATATCAAACAGCATAGCGCTCGTGGTGCTTTTACCACTGGTGCCGCCAACAGCAATGGTCTTTTTACTTCTTGCAATAACCGCTAACAACTCTGCACGTTTGATGATGGGGATATTCAGTTGCTTTGCTTTGATCACTTCTTCAACGGTATCTTCCACCGCAGTTGATACTACAACCAAATCTGTTTCATTAGTAATGCCTTCTCCATTCTGTAAAAAACAACGGATGCCTTCTGCTTCCAGTTTTTCTTTTGTTTCGTTTGGTTTGCCGGGATGAAAGTAACGGTCGCTGCCGCTCACTTCTTTACCAATGCCTTTTAAATATTGTGCAATCGCACTCATGCCGGTACCGGCAACACCAATGAAGAAAACATTTTTAAAATCGTTGATAGATTGAATCATAGTGTTGCAAAAATAAGTGCTTCGGAATTGATTCGGTGCGGGTTAGCCACCCTTGAAGAAAGCAGGTGACTCACCCTTTCAACAATTCATCGATCTTTTTAAATTGATAGCCTGTTGCTTTTAATACTTCAATGAGTTTTGGAAGAAGATGATAAAACTTATCCGTTCGTTTTGGATCGGTGCCAATATGCAGCAAAAGAATAAAGCCATTCAAGCCTGCCGGTTTTGTTTGCTCATAGTTGAGAATGGATTGATAGATGGCTTCGCTGCTTTGGTAATTCTTTAATTCCGGCCAGGTATAATCGGCTGCTGATCTTGTACCCGGCGAATAGTTGATGAGTTGCAAGCCCGTTTCTTTTGTCCATGCTGCAATGGAATCGTTATACCATTCATAAGGCGGTAAAAAGAAAGCTGCATTTGTTTTGCTGATGCCCAACTTTTTCATCTCTGCATAATTCTGCAGCAGATCTTTTTTGAATTGTTGTCTGGTTACAAGCACACTGTCACGGTTTGTCCAGTCGTTATACAGCAAATGCTTATCGGAATGAGCACCGAGATAATGGCCGTTCTTTTTCAGTTGCTGAATGATTGGTTGAAATGTTTTGTTGCGATAGAAATCACCGGTGAAGAAAAAAGATGCCTTGATGTTTTGCTTTTGCAA
>JAACZX010000575.1 GCA_009996555.1 Chitinophagaceae bacterium
GATCTGTGGGAAGAAATTAAAGAAGGAGTGCTGTAACCCTTTGTAGTACTGCATTTGACAGCACCGTAAATTTACCGGTTAGTCACTAAGTACTAACCCCCAATTTTGCAAAAAGCGGTTTTCACTGTTGCATAATTCAGAATCTGTTTCTACATTTGAATTGTCCAATTCTTTTGAAATAACTAAATCCAAATGTCATGAAAAAGCCATTGCGTTTCTTCTCATTCGTATTTTTCCTCTTCGCTATTTATTTAAACGTGTTCTATAAGGAAGATTCTTTCTTAGCACGTGTAGTAGCAGGCAAATCTGAAGTTGCAAGGCAACAAACAGCTCAAAAACAAACTACCAAGGAAGCAAAGCCATTGGAAAATGAGCTGGCTGATAATTCAGCTAAGTAATTCCATTGTACATAGCAGTACAGCACGTCAACTATTTCGTTAAGCAATCAGCGAACCGGCGATCCGTACCCTATATTTTTTGCTGCCGGTGTTGAATTTTCTCATAATGTAAGTTTTGCGGAGGTGGTTTCCACCACCTCCTGTTTTTGTTTTGCTTACAGGTGAACCACGTTGAAAAACGGGGCTTTCGTTGTTTATAAAAAATTATCTTTCTCTCTTTGGCAAGCGTGTTAACTTAGCGCCATGGCCAATGATAAAAAAGTATTTCTGCTCGATGCGTTTGCACTCATCTTTCGTGCATATTATGCGCTTATCCGCAATCCACGTAATACATCAAAAGGAAAAAACACAAATGCACAGTTTGGTTTTACCAATGCATTGATTGAACTTATCACTAAACAAAAGCCATCGCACATGGCTGTTTGTTTCGATACTGCTGCACCAACTGAACGTCATACCGATTTTGCTGAGTACAAAGCCAACAGGCAGGAAGCGCCGGAAGATCTGCTTGCGGCTATTCCTGATATTAAGCGCATCATTAAAGGATTTAACATTCCGGTAATTGAATGCGATGGTTTTGAAGCGGATGATGTGATTGGCACATTAAGTAAGCAAGGTGAAGCAGCAGGTTACGAAGTGTTTATGGTAACACCCGATAAAGATTATGGCCAGCTTGTAACCGATAAAGTAAAAATTTATAAACCTGCTTACCAGGGCGGTGATGTAGAAATTATGGGGCCTGAAGAAGTGTGTGCAAAATGGGGTATCAAAAATGTGAGCCAGGTTATTGATATACTTGGTATGATGGGTGATTCGGTAGATAATATTCCCGGCATTCCAGGTGTGGGCGAAAAAACAGCAGCTAAACTTTTAGCTGAGTACGATACGTTGGAAAATGTGTTGGCCAATGCAGCAAACATTAAAGGTAAGATGGGTGAGAAAGTGGCAGCAGGGAAAGACCTGGCCATTATGAGTAAAAAACTCGCCACCATTATTACGAGTGTGCCTGTTGAATTTCATGAAGAAGATTTCCGTTTAAAAGAATGGAATAAGGATGAATTGAAAGAGGTGTTTGCAGAGCTTGAATTTAAAACCATCGGCAAACGCATACTTGGCGATGATTTTAATGTATTTACTACCGCACCGGTGGGTGTGCAGCGTGATCTGTTTGGAAATGTGGTTGATACTGCAATGGGTGAAGTAAGAAAGGATGCAAAACCGGCTGCTAAAGCAAAACAACCGGAGGCAAATGTTACTGGCGAAGAAAAGGAAACAGATGAAGCTGCAACAACAGAAGAAAACTCTTCTGAATTTACTACTGCAGCAAACAATATTCACAACACTGTACACGAGTATATTGCTGTATCTGCAAAAGATGAACTGCAAAAACTTGTTGAAGAGTTAAGTGGACAAAACGAAATTTGTTTTGATACAGAAACCACCGGTATTGATGCCAATGATTGCGAACTGGTGGGCATGAGCTTTTCGTATCAGCCACATAAAGCATGGTACATTCCCTGTGCCGCCAACCAGGATGAAACAAAAGCTGTTCTGGAACTATTCAAATCCTTGTTTGCAGACGAAAGTAAAACATGGATAGGACAGAATATTAAATACGATCTGCTGGTATTGAAATGGTATGATGTGGAATTGAAAGGACAGTTATTCGATACCATGCTGGCACATTACGTAGTAGAGCCCGATGGAAAACGAAGTATGGATGAGTTGAGTGCACAGTTTCTTGGTTACGAGCCGGTGCATATTGAAGAACTGATCGGAAAAAAAGTTCCTAAAAATTCAACCTCCAAACAACAGGGAACCATGCGTGATGTGGAGCTGGAAAAGATAACCGACTATGCAGCAGAAGATGCAGACATTACACTGCAAATTAAACATGCGCTGTTCCCTTTGCTGAAAGAAAAAGAAGTGGAGCGTGTGTTTTACGAAGTGGAAAATCCACTGGTGAAAGTATTGACGGATATGGAGTTTGAAGGAGTAAAAGTGGATGTTGATTTCTTAAATGATTATTCGAAACAACTCGATAAAGACGCAAAAGAAGCGGAACAAAGAGTGTACAGTTCATCAGGTTTAAAGTTCAATCTCGCCTCACCCAAACAATTAGGTGAAGTGTTGTTCGATCATTTAAAACTTGATCCGAAAGCGAAGAAAACAAAAACCGGGCAGTATGCAACAGGTGAAGATGTATTGCTGAAGCTGGCACATACCAGCCCGATTGTAGAAGATATTCTTGCGTTTCGTGAGTTAACCAAACTCAAATCAACCTATGTTGATGCATTACCGCAACTGATCAATCGAAAAACAGGAAGAGTTCATACAACTTATGGACAGGCAGTTGCTGTTACCGGTCGCTTGGCAAGTAACAATCCGAACCTGCAGAATATTCCTGTGCGTACCGAAAGAGGAAGAGAAATACGTAAGGCATTTGTGCCACGTGATGAAAATCATTTGCTGGTGAGTGCCGATTATTCGCAAATCGAATTGCGTATTGTTGCAGCCATCAGCGGCGACCCTGCCATGTGCGATGCATTTATTCAGGGAAAGGATATTCATACCGCCACGGCTGCCAAAGTATATAAGGTGGAAGAGAAAGATGTAACCAAAGAAATGCGTTACAAAGCCAAGAGCGTAAACTTTGGTATCATTTACGGTCAGGGTGCATTTGGCTTAGCCGATAACTTAGGCATCAGCAGAACAGAAGCAAAAGAAATTATAGATAATTATAAACGTGAGTTTGCAGGTATTCAAAAGTACATGGATGATACAGTAAACTTTGCCCGTGAAAACGGTTATGTGCAAACACTCATGGGCCGCAAGCGCTGGCTGCGTGATATTAATTCCAGCAACTTTACCGTACGTGGTTATGCTGAACGAAATGCCATCAACTCACCAATACAAGGTACTGCAGCCGACATGATCAAACTGGCGATGATCAAAACACATGCGGCATTAAAAAACAGTAAGCTGAAAAGTAAAATGATCTTGCAGGTGCATGATGAATTGATCTTTGATGTATTGAAAGAAGAAGCTGATGAAATAAAAGCATTGATCATTGATTGTATGCAAACAGCTATGCCGCTTACACACGGCGTGCCGGTTATTGCAGAAGCAGGAACAGGTGTTAACTGGTTAGAAGCTCACTAATGCCATGAAACAAGACATCCGTAACAGGGAAGATATTCGCTTATTAATGGAAAAGTTTTACGACAAACTTTTGGCCGATGAAAGCATCAGCTATCTGTTTACCGATGTAGCAAAAATTGATCTTGAACATCACTTTCCTGTGCTGGTTGATTTTTGGGATTCTATCCTGTTTCAATCAGATACCTATCACAAAAATGCGATGAAGCCGCACATTGATCTTCATCAGCAATCGCCACTGGAGCCGCATCATTTTAAAACATGGCTTGGTTATTTTATTACAACAGTAAATGAGTTGTTTGAAGGAGAAAAGGCCGAACTGGCAAGACAACGGGCAACCAGCATTGCCACAATCATGCAGATAAAAGTGATTGAAATGAAAAACAATAGATAAATTGCCTGTACGAACATCTGTTTAACCCATTGAATGGTTTGTTATGCGTTTGCTATCATTGGTACTCTTCTTTTTTGCAGTTACAATATCATCGGCTCAAAATAAATCGTTTCACTTTATCAATGGCCAATGGTTTAACGGAACCGGTTTTGTTCAGGACGATTTTTACAGTGTAAACGGTTATCTTACAAAATCAAAACCTGCCATCGTTGATTCGGTAGTTGATCTCAGGAATCAATATATAATTCCGCCTTTTGGTGAAGCACATAACCACTCACCCGAAACTGACCAGGACCTGGATGTGTACATCGAACGTTATTTATCTGATGGTATCTTCTATATAAAAAATCCAAACAGTATCCCGTTTGCAACAAACAAAATTAAACATCGGTTAAATAAACCAACCACTGTTGATGTGCTGTTTGCAAATGGAGGATTAACTGCAAATGGTGGTCATCCTGTTGTTTTATACAACCATCTTCTTACTACCACATACAAAAAAGCATTACCCGGCTGGACAAGCAAAAGTTTTGAAGGCGAGGCTTATTATCTTATTAACTCCAAAGAAGAACTGGAAAAAAAGTGGCCATTCATTCTTTCACAAAAACCAGGCTTCATTAAATTCTATCTCATCTTTTCCGAAGAATATGAACAACGGAAAAATGATACTGCGTTCAATGGCAAAAAAGGGATTGATCCAAAACTTGCAAAGATCATTGTACAAAAAGCACATGCAGCCGGGTTAAAAGCAAGTGCGCATGTGGAAACGCCTTTTGATTTGAATGTTGCTCTAAATGCAGGCGTAGATGAGATCAATCATTTGCCCGGTTACCAGGTTCGCTGGAAAGATGGTTATACAGAAGCATACTACAAACTCAGTAAATCCATTGTTCGCAAAATGAGGC
>JAACZX010000203.1 GCA_009996555.1 Chitinophagaceae bacterium
TACCTGCGGTTCGGTTTTAATGATTTGTGTTGGCGGATGGCAATGATACAGCAACGAATAATCATCGCTGAAACCTTCGGTTGAAAATAACTGTTCGCTGTACAAACCACCATCGGGTTTGCGGAACTGTGTATGACGTTTATGCGGAATTTTTCCCAATGTATAATAGTGTGCCATGTGTTGATTTTTGATTTGAGATGTACGATTTCGGATTGGATCATGAAGCGGTTAATCGGAAAGACGGGAAGAATCGTGTTGCTCAACTGTCGGCAAAACGCTTTTCGTTCTTTCTGACTTTCGGTTTGTTTAGTTTCTGACCGTCAGTTCAAGCGACGTAATGAGGAAACTGTATTTCCACTTCCGTTTATCGATCCAGTATGTGAAGTTGCGAAAGAATGGCATAGCAATAATGTAATGATAAAGTTAGGAAATCCTAATTTACAGCCTCGAAATTAACAATATGCAATTACCCTGTGCGGGCATTTTAATTATTAAGCAGCGTAAACTGCTGATGGCTTTCAGCAAAAACAAACAATGCTTCTATTTACCCGGCGGTAAAGTTGATGCAGGCGAAACAGCAACAGAAGCACTATGTCGTGAGGTGGAGGAAGAGTTGCAGCTCAGCATCACAACAAATGATCTGAGCTATTATACGCACATCACCGCCCCGGCGTATGGCGAAAGTAATGGCATTATAATGGAGCAGGATTGCTTTTTTCTTACCATTGATGTAACAGCAGTTCCATCAGCTGAAATTGGCGAGCTCCGGTTTTTTAGTTTAGCTGATTACCAGCAACAGCCGCAACAAGCTCCCGGTGCGGTAATGATACTGCAGCAATTGCAGGCAGACAATTTGATTGATTAAGTATGACAAGAATCGGATTAATATCAGATACACATGGTTATTTAGATGAAGCAGTGTTTGAACATTTTAAACAATGCGATGAACTATGGCATGCAGGTGATTTTGGAAACATTGAACTGGCAACACGCCTGAGCACTTTAAGCGGCCTGACGTTGCGAGGCGTTTATGGCAATATTGATGGACAGGATGTACGTTCTGTTTATCCCGAGCAATTGGTTTTCCATTGCGAAGAAGTGAAAGTAATGATGCGGCATATTGGTGGTGCACCGCCCAAATACAATCCTGAAACAAGAAAAGAACTGCAGCTGCACAAACCGCAATTGTTCATTGCAGGTCACTCGCATATTTTGAAAGTGATGTACGACGATAAACTGCAATGCCTGCACATGAACCCCGGTGCAGCTGGCAAACAGGGCTGGCATAAAGTACGTACGCTTATCCGTTTTGTGATTGATGGCAGCAACATGAAAGATTGCGAAGTGATTGAGCTGGGCAAACGCTGATCAAGCAACTTAATAACGGATGTAAACATAAACGCCCATCGGTAACCGATGGGCGTTTATCTATTTTACAGAAAGCTTACATGCCGGGAAACCATGGCCTTGCAATTCCTTCACGGAAAGGCCAGGGCACAGCAGCCAGTATCAATATCAACGCTACTACATACATCCACGATGCAGCACTGTAATTTTGTTTTTTAGCACGGCCTCTTGCCATGGTGATAAGCACAATAGCAAGGATCATGGCACCAATATGTTCTACCACCCAAAAACGGGCAAAGCTGTCTTTCATTACATTACCAAAACCGCCCAGTCGCTCGATCATGTGAAAGCCTACTGCTTCGTTGTTGAAATATTGAAACAAACCAAGCAACAAGGTAATATGTGCAGAGATCAACAGAAACAAACTTGTTTTCTGTAAACCGCCCTTTTTTGTAAATGCCTGGAACAAAGCAATAAGCAATAAAATTAAAATAACCCAACGCAGCACATTGTGCAAATGCAATAGTCCTGTATACATGGTGGTTAAAAGTTTAGAGATGAAAGAATGTTAAAATTGCGTACAAAGTAAGGTGTGGAAAAGCACTAAACAAAACCTTTTAAAGAAAATCATTAACTTAAAGCTTCTAAAACGCCTGCTATGAAGAAATTCCTTTTCAGTCTCATCGTTTTTTATTCTGCGCAATCAGCATTTGCACAAACTGAAAAACCAATTGTTCTGGATTCAAGTGCACCCAGACTGCAGCAGCAGCTTTTATTCCCCAACAGGATCATCAACAAAACAGATAAAGGAACTGTGTATGCATTACCGCAGGATAATATGCCGGTACTTGTTCCGGATAGTACTGCATCCAAAATGCCGGTTGCACTCAAGAGTAATCAATCGCACAGCATGATGCCTAATCCTTATTATCCCCGCAAACCTTTGTTGAAAAAAACAGACAGTTTGCAAAATAAAATTCCATTGAACAGGTATCAGTACAAGCCCAACCCTGCTATCAGAAAATCGCTCAACAAGCAATAGCGAAATAGAAAATGATTCTTAAAAAGAAGATTGACCGATTGAAGAATTGTATCATAACGTGAATCTCGACTATTGCTCCATCCACTACACCACCCTTCAACTTCGTTCAGGACTTCATCATTCCACCCAATCAGCAATAAATATATTGGTATCTCTTGTACCGCCATTGTTGCGGTTGCTGCAAAACACGATCTTCTTACCATCGGGGCTAAACATGGGAAAGGCATCAAAGCCTTTATCTCTGCTGATCTTGGTAAGATTGGTACCATCTTCATTCATGGTATATAAGTTGAAGGGGAAGCCTCTTTTATACTCGTGATTACTGGCAAAAATGATGCGTTTACTATCGGGCATATAAGCCGGTGCCCAGTTGGCTTGTCCAAATGTTGACACTTGTTTTGCATTGCTGCCATCGGCATTGGCCACCCATACTTCCATATTGGTTGGTGCAACAAGTCCCTGAGCCAGCAGTTCTTTATACTCTTTTATTTCTTCTTCTGTTTTCGGACGGCTTGCACGCCAGATGATCTTCTTTCCATCGGGACTAAACCAGCCACCACCATCGTAACCCAACAAATTGGTGATACGTTTCTCTTTTCCCGTTTTCAGATCCATCACATACATATCAATGTCGCCATCTTTTGTACTGGTGTACAGCATTTTCTTTCCATCGGGCGAAAGTGTTGCCTCGGCATCATAACCTTTGCTGTTGGTGAGTTGCTTTACAATTTTACCATTCAGATCCGCCATGAAAATATCGTAGCTGTCATACAAAGGCCAGATGTATTTGTTGCCATACTTGCTGCGGTCGGGCACCGGCGGACAATCGCCGCTACCCAAATGTGTAGAAGCATAGATCACGTGCTTGCCATCTTTTGTAAATGCTCCACAGGTAGTTCTTCCCTTACCTGTGCTCACCAGTTTAGGTACAAATTTTTCGCCTGGTTTTGTGGGAATTTTAGCGATGTACATCTGGTCGCAAGGAATACCTTCCTTAGCATAGGTCTTCTGAAAAATCAGCCATTTACCATCATAACTGAAATAGGCTTCTGCATTATCGCCACCAAATGTGAGCTGTTGAATATTTTTAAAATGCTGCTCGTCGGGGTACAAAACAGTATCGTTTGTACTTGCAGAAGTTTTAGCCACGTCAGGATGAACAGCTTTAAACGCAAAAGCTGCCAGAAGCGCAACGGAAATACCAAATAACAGAACAGATTTCTTCATATAGCTGATTTATGACAAATGTAGATTTACAAAGGCTTGCAAATGTCAGGAAAATGTAAGAACCAGCACTTCAAAATAATTTAGCTTTGCGCCATGCAGCTGAAAGCCTTTCTGATCTTCGGGTTCACCACCATTTGTTTAATTGCCTGTACCAACGATAAACCTGCTGCGGACAAGCAGGAACAAGCCAGCAGCAATTCAACACACGACACAAAGATCAAAGAACTTGAAACCAAACTGCAGGAAGAACCGCAGGCCGATAGTGTGCGGGAACAATTGCTGGTAAATCTTGTACAAACCAACCAATACGATAAGGCTATTGCACAAGCCGATCTGCTGTTGCAGAAACAACCCGGCAACCCTGCTTACCTGTTTATGAAAGCCGATGCGCTGGAACGCAAAGGCGACACCAGCAATGCCATTACTACTTACCAGCAGGCCATTCAATCGGCTGTTGTGTTTAACGAGGCAGAGTTACGGCTTGCTTCGCTGTATGCCGAAACCGGCAATAAAACGGCTGTTATTTTGTGTGATGCGTTATTGAAAGATGCAGCTGCTGCTGAAATGCGCAGCGATATCCTGTTTGTAAAAGCTGCGTATTACAGCAAAGTAAAAGAGGTGGCGAAAGCACTTTCCATTTACAACCAGATCATTCGTGAAGATTACACGTACATGGAAGCGTATATTGAAAAAGGTTTGCTGTTTTACGATCAGCAGAAATATACAGAAGCCTGGAAAAGTTTTCAGCAAAGTACCAATGTAAGTAACAAATATGCCGATGGCTATTTCTGGATGGCCAAGGCTGAGGAGAAAATGAATAAAACAAAAGAAGCCATTGATAATTATAAACGCTCACTCGCACTCGATCAAAATATTACAGAAGCAAAAGATGCATTGAAACGGCTGGGGGAAATCAAATGATGAGTAATGAGTCTTGTGAATGGTGAATGGTCAATTGTGAATGAATACAGCCAATCATCAACTACAAACAAAAAACTATAAACAATAAACTTCAAACTATAAACTTTTCTATGCCGATTGTAGCTCCTTCATTATTAAGTGCCAATTATCTCAACCTGGAAGCCGATTGCAAAATGCTCAACGAAAGTGAAGCCGATTGGTATCACCTGGATGTAATGGATGGCCGCTTTGTTCCTAACATCACCTTCGGGCCAATGGTGATCGATTTCCTGCGCAAGGCGTCAAACAAAGTGTTTGATGTGCATTTAATGA
>JAACZX010000576.1 GCA_009996555.1 Chitinophagaceae bacterium
CAACTATTGGCCTCAACCGAAGAAAAAACATTGGTAACATTGATGCATGCTAATAACGAGATCGGCAACATTACTGATTTGTTTGCGGTGGGCAACCTTTGTAAAATGTATGGGGCTATTTTCCATTCCGATACGGTGCAAACCATCGGTCATTTCAATTTTGATCTGCGCAGCACACCGGTGCATTTCATCAGCGGTTCGGCACATAAATTCCATGGGCCAAAAGGTGCAGGACTTTTGTACATTAATGAGAATGTACACATCAAACCTTACATACATGGCGGCGGACAGGAACGTAACATGCGTGCAGGAACAGAAAATGTGTATGGCATTGTTGGCTTTGCCAAAGCATTGCAGATTGCTACTGATAAACTGGAAGAAGAAAGTGCCTATATCCAAAGCATTAAATATTACATGATCGAGCAATTGAAGAAACACATCAAAGGCGTTAGCTTCAATGGCGATCCGATGGGCCGCAGCAATTACACTGTGCTCAATGCAAGTTTTCCTAAGTCAGAAAAATCAGAAATGCTGCTGATGAATCTTGACATGGATGGCATTTGTGCATCGGGTGGCAGTGCCTGCACAAGCGGTGCACAACAAGGCTCACATGTAATCCGTGCCATCAACAGTAATCCCAATCAAATTCCTGTTCGTTTCTCCTTCAGCAAATACAATACAAAAGAAGAAGTGGATATTGTTGTTGAAAAATTGAAAACACTGATCTGATTTTTTTACTGAATGACGATCTGTTTTTGTATCCGCTCTTTTCCGCTGCGCATTTGTACAACATAATTTCCTTTTGCAAGCGTATTTAACGGAAATAACATATTCTGTTCCCCTGCTTTCATTTGCTGATCAATGAACGTACGCATGGTGCGGCCCTGCATATCGTACACCTGTATGCTCACACGCTCTGCTTTCTTCAGAGAAATATTGATCCATGCATCAGTGCTTACAGGATTGGGATAAACAGTGAAATTAAAATCACGCACATTATTTTCTTCAATTCCTGAAATCACATTAACAATGATCTGACCTTTCATGCCCGAACTTAAATGTGAACTGCAGCCGTAGTATACAGTTGTGCCTGCCATAGCACTTGTAATGATAAGTGTATAATTTGAACTGGAAGAAAATCCCCCGCTGAGCAGCGTTGCTTCGTTGGCATTCCAGCTGGCAAGGCTCACCTGTATAAGCGGATGTTCAGCACTGGCCTGGATAATAACTTCATCGCCCACATTTACCGTAAGTGTTGACGGCGAATAAGAAAAACCGCTGATGTTAACATTAAACTGTGCCGCTTTGGCTGAAAAAAATAAACCATACATGATGAAAAGAATAAATAACTGTTTCATAATTGAAGGTTTCGTTTATTAAATGCGAGAACTTATTTTCAGAAGAAACGGATAAGAAGAGCTGACAGTTGCCATAGCATAAACAAAAATGTTTAAATTTCCCCTCTAAAAAATTGATTATGATCCTGCGTAAACTATTGCTTGCCGTTCCGGCAATACTGCTGTTTGCAAACTCCTGTACTAACAAGGAAGAAAGAAAAACCGTGCCAGTTGCGGCGTCCGGCATTCCGGCATACGTTTTACAGTCGAATATTTATGAAGTAAATGTGCGGCAATACACACCTGAAGGGACATTCAAAGCATTTGAAGCCCATCTTCCCCGGTTAAAAGAAATGGGAGCGGAGATACTTTGGTTTATGCCCATTACACCCATCAGCCAAGCAGACCGCAAAGGTGTGCTGGGAAGTTATTATGCCGTAGCAGATTATACTGCTGTAAATCCCGAGTTTGGTACAATGGATGATTGGAAAAACCTGGTGAACAAAGCGCATGAACTCGGCTTTAAAGTCATTACCGATTGGGTAGCCAATCATACCGGTGCCGATAACCGCTGGATGAAAAGCAATCCTGATTTTTTTGTAAAGAAGGCTGATGGCACATTGGCCTTTGCATTCGACTGGAGTGATACACGTGACCTGAATTACTGGAACCCGGTATTGCACGACAGCATGATCAATGCCATGAAATTCTGGTTAACAGAAACCAAGATCGATGGATTCCGTTGCGATGTGGCAGCAGAAGTGCCACGCAGCTTTTGGCAGAAATGCATCACCGAATTAAAAACCGTAAAGCCCGATATTTTTATGCTGGCCGAAGGAGATATAGCCTGGCTGCATGATGCTGGTTTTCATGCAAGCTATGGTTGGGATGGTTTTGCCAAAATGAAAAAAGTAGCAAAGGGTGAAGCAAGTGCGAAAGTACTTGATACTGTTCTGCGCCATTTGGACGAATCGTATAATCCCAATTATATCAAAATGTATTTCACCAGCAACCATGATGAGAACAGCTGGAACAAAGCCGACTATGAAACCATGCCCGGCGAAATACATGCACCGTTTGCTGTACTAAGTCAAACATGGAAAAACACATTGCCGCTGATTTATAGTGGACAGGAAGAACCTTTCCTTGATTCAGTTTCATTTTTTTATAAAGACACAATTACGTTTGGTAAATACCAACGTGCTGCTTTTTACAAAACCTTACTTGGTTTAAGAAAGAGCTCAGCGGCATTAGCCGTTGATGCTGCTTATACAAAGCTCACTTCTTCTAATGATAATGCGGTGTTTGCTTACACAAGAGAAAAGGACGGAAAGAAAGTATTGGTGATTTTGAATCTTTCAAATAAACCACAAACAACAAAATTAAACGGGGCTATTGCAGGCGAAACACAAAATGTATTTGCAAATCAGCATGAACATTTAACCGATGGGCAGGATTTTGCATTAGCACCTTGGGGTTACTTAGTTTATTCGTATTAAAGATGACAGGAGATAAACACATTGCCTTTTTGATTCCAATGCTCATTGGAGGATTTGTATTCTGGATTCTCTCAGGATTTCGTGGTAAGTATAACAAACAACTGATTGATGAAAAGAAGAACAGAAACTTTTGGACAGGTTATATTTTATCAATGGGATTAATCGCTTTAATTTCATACAGCATTTTCTTTTAAGCGAAGAGGGAATACAGTTTTGTATTCCCTCTTTTACTTTTTCTCTTCTTCAAACTTTTAGCTAATAAATCCCAACGCCTTGATCAACTCTTCCGGCAACTTCGGTAAACGTTTCCGTTCAATTAAATACGTTGAAAGTGCAGCCAGATCTTTAAAGATGTAATGCTGTTGCACTGCACCTTCTAAATAACCGGCGCCGCTTGTATTACCGGTTCCCACACGCATGCCGATCATGCGGCGCACCATTACATAATGTTTATGTCGCCAGCCCGCCAGCCAATGATCAATTTCAATCAACGTATCCAGTATCTGAAACGAAGTTTGAAACACCGGAAAATCCCGGTACAACATAATGAACAAGGCGCTACGCATAGCTGCATCACTAAACGAACCGTCGGCTTGTTTTTCCTTAATGAACTGCGTATCAAAATCCGTCAGTTTCTGTTGCTCACGTTCGGTTAAGCTGTTGGCATAAATGCTGCGGTAATCGTTCCAGAACGGATGAAGTTGCGTTGATGGAAACTGAGCAGCATAACCTTTCCAGAATTTTTCATCGAAGAAAGGCATACGCTCCAGCCACTGGTTAATGAGTTGCAGAATGGTTTGCGATGCTTCAATGGAATTGATCTCGTTAAAATCATTTTGCGCAAAACCTCCTTCATTGGTTCGTTTGTAATAATCATGCTGATGACGCCGCTCCATTTTTAATCCAAGTGTTGCTTCAATTAAACGGAACTGTTTGCTTTGAAATCCTGAAGCAGGAGTGAGGAGGTTACGAAACTCCAGAAAATCCATTGGCGTCATGGTATCAAGCACTGTTACCTGCTGGTTCAGCAAAGCAAGGATCGTTGTTACGCGTTTTAACCGGTGGCGGCAAAGGTTCAGGTCTTCGCTGTTATCATCCACCTTTTCTTTGCTGAACACTTTTTTTACAAAGTCCAGTTCAAACAATATCTGTTTAAACCAAAGTTCATACGCCTGGTGTATAATTATGAAAAGCATTTCATCATGCGCAGGTTCCTGTCCTTCTGCAAAACTTAAAGGGTGCTGACTGTCGAGAATTTTTTCCAATTGCAAATAAGAAGGGTAGTACTGTCCGTTATCTGGTTTCATGTGTTTTCTTTATGCGGCAAGGTTAAGAAATTTCGGCAACATCAGTTATTACACTAAAGCCCAAAACCATTTCTGTAACCCTGTATACGATTTCTACCCGTTCTGTCGTTTCTTTGCCGTGTACCTTGTGTAAGACTGGCTTTATTTTTGCAAAACAAATTACCATGCACAAGAAACTCATCTTAACCATACTTTCTGCTGTAACATTTACAGCTGTAACAGCACAGGATCTACGATTGAACCTTTTTGGAGGAATGGCCAATTACAATGGCGATCTTCAATCGAAACCAATCACTTTTCAGCAGGCAAAATACAGTGTGGGTTTATGGGCCAGTTACGATATCAGTCCATACATTATGCTGCGTGGCGGTTTGCATTTTGCAAAAGTGAGTGCCGAGGACAGATTTCAGACCAATCCGCAAAACCAATTACGCAATCTCAGCTTTCAAACCAATATTTTTGAATTACATGGCGGTGCTGAATATCATTTTCTCGGCATGACAGACCGTGTGTTTTCGCCTTATGTGTTTGGTGCATTGGCTGCATTCCATTACAATCCCTATGCATTCGACCGCACCGGCAATAAAGTATTTCTGAAACCATTGTCAACAGAAGGTCAAGGTCTGGCCGGCTACCCCGATCGCCAGCCATACAGTTTAACCCAGTTCACTGTTCCACTTG
>JAACZX010000204.1 GCA_009996555.1 Chitinophagaceae bacterium
TGCAATCCATTTAACAAACTGCTGCAGATCTTTCAACAGCAGGTCGTCCGGGTTCTTAAGATCGTTGATGCTTTGCAGGTATTGTGTCAGCATTTCCACATCATGCAGGTATGCCTCCACTGAATTGTCACTCAGCGAACGTTCCAGTTGCAGGTACGCTTTAAATCCTTTCTTATATGGTTCCCACATGAAGTAGTAGTAATTGAAGTTTGGAAGATAAGAAGTTTTTAAAGTCAGGAAGAATGCAAGTTGTAAAGAGGTTATGACTAAGATTAATTGCAGATTTTAGATTTACGATTGCCGATTTTCAAATGCCCGTTGCCTATTGCTTATTGCCAATTGCTCATTATATTCGCTGTTTAAAACTTATTCCCGGTATGCAATCATCGAAACCCATGCATCTTCCTTTCTTCAAACGTTTAATGCAACAGAACCGCCGCCGTTTCCGTTATTTTCTTACCCGTTTGGAAACAGTGAAACCAAAAGGAGTTGATAAGATTGCAAAGGAAATGGACAAAGAAGTGTGGGCCGAAACTGATTGCCTGGCTTGTGCTAATTGTTGCAAGACGATGACGCCAACATTCACCAAGCAGGACATCAAACGTATTTCTGCACACTTCGATCAGACACCGGAAGAGTTTACAGCAAAGTGGTTGTATAAAGAACGCAGCACAGGCGATATGATGAACAAAAAGCAGCCTTGCCAGTTCCTCAACTTAAAGGATAATAAATGTTCTATTTACGAAATACGCCCTGTTGATTGCGCCACTTTTCCGCATCACACCAAAAAGAACTTTACAGAGTGGGTGCATGTGTACAAACAAAATGTGGAATATTGCCCGGCTACTTACAAGTTAGTTGAGAAGATGATGGAAAGGGTTGGGAAGATATAAGTTCAACGTTTTTCGTTTGTGAATATACTTAAGGCTATCAGCTGGTTGCTGGTAGCTTTCTTTTTTCGTAAACCATCACCTCATCGCCATCGTGCATCATTGTACCGGTAAATACAAAGCCACATTTCAACAACACTTTCTGCGAGCCGATGTTTTCAGCAACAGTTAGGGCATGTACCGCATTGTTTGGTATAGCAGTAAATACATAATCAGCAAGGGCAGCCTTCACCAACTCTGTTGCCAAACCTTTGCCCTGAAATGGTTTCAGCAAAGCATAGCCAAGATGAATATTTTCACTGCCATCAATGGATAGTAAGGAAAAAGAGCCGGCAAACTCATTGCTGTTTTTTGTAAACACAGCAAATCGACCAAGCCCGGGATGATCAGTATAAAATTTCAGGTTCTCTTCTAAGAACGCATCGCTTTGTTCTCTTGTTTTGGGCTCACGTATGTACTGCATGATCTCTGCATCGCCATTCAACGCAAAGAAAAGATCTGCATCGTCCTTTGTGTAAGGCTGCACATATAACCGTTCTGATTCAAAAAGTATCATGACAAGTTGCTGCTTCTTATTTATCTGAAATCGCAAATCTAAAATCTGCAATGGCGATGTTGGTGCTTCGTACCTCCAACTTCGTACCTCGTACCTCGTACCTCGTACTTTGTATTTTGTACTTTATCTTATCCTTCCTTATGTATCTCACTCGTAAAGTGAAACTCAATATCAGGATTGTTCTGCCGCTCAGTATTTAAGAACCATTCACTTTGTGCCAGGTACACCAGGTGACCGTCTTTATCTTCAGCAATGTTATTTGTTTTAAAGCGGGTGAAATCATCCAGCTTCTTCTGGTCTTTACTGGTTATCCAGCAGGCTTTGTAGTAAGGCATGGAACGGAATTCAGCACTTGCGCCGTATTCCTGCAACAGGCGGTATTGAATTACTTCAAACTGCAGTTCGCCCACGCAGCCAATGATCTTTTTATTACCGCCAAACTGGGTGAACAATTGAGCTACACCTTCATCCGTTAACTGCAGCAAACCTTTTTCCAGCTGCTTGGTCTTCATCGGGTCTTTATTGATCACTTCCTTAAATAATTCAGGAGAGAACGAAGGAATGCCGGTAAAATAAAAATCTTCGCCTTCAGTGAGCGTATCACCAATTTTAAAGTTACCTGTATCAAACAATCCCACCACATCGCCGGGATAAGCTTCTTCGATCACATCTTTCTGACGTGCCATAAACGAATAAGGATTGCTGAAACGCACATCCTTGTCTAAACGCACATGGTGATAATATTTATTACGCTCAAACTTGCCACTGCACACACGTAGGAACGCAATCCGGTCACGGTGTTTGGGATCAAGATTGGCGTGAATTTTAAAAATGAATCCGCTGAACTTGTCTTCCTGTACATCGAGGTGGCGGGTTGAAGTTTCCCTGCTTTGCGGAAGTGGTGCAATGCGGATAAATGTATTGAGCATTTCTTTTACGCCAAAGTTGTTTACGGCACTGCCAAAGAAAACGGGTGCCACTTTTCCCTTCAGATATTCATCCACATTCAAATCACCATACACACCATCTACCAGCTCCACATCTTCACGCAGGGTATTGGCATCTGTATCGCCCACTTTTGCATCAAGTGTACCATCGTTCAGGTCTTTGATCTCCACCACATCTTCATCACTGGCTTTGGTATTAGGCGTAAAAAGAACGAGTGATTTTTTATCAAGATCGTATACCCCTTTAAAATCCTTACCGCTGTTAATGGGCCAGGTCATGGGGTGCAGGTGAATGTTGAGTTCTTTCTCAACTTCTTCCAGCAGATCGAAACGGTTTTTGCCATCACGGTCCATTTTATTGATGAAAACAATCACCGGCGTATCACGCATGCGGCACACTTCCATCAGGCGGCGGGTTTGCTCTTCCACACCATTCACACTGTCAATCACCAATATTACACTGTCCACAGCTGTTAATGTGCGGTAAGTATCTTCAGCAAAGTCTTTATGGCCCGGCGTATCAAGCAGGTTAATGAGCGTGCCGTTATATTCAAACGTCATTACCGAAGTGGCTACCGAGATACCACGCTGCCGTTCGATTTCCATGAAATCGCTGGTTGCATGTTTCTTGATCTTATTGCTTTTTACCGCACCTGCCACCTGTATGGCGCCACCAAACAGGAGGAGCTTTTCGGTAAGGGTTGTTTTACCGGCATCGGGGTGGGATATGATCGCAAATGTGCGGCGGCGGTTGATCTCGTTTGTAAATTTCATGATTGAGAAGCTTCTGGCTTCAAGCTGCTCGCTGCAAGCTTTTGCGTTTGGTTAAAGGCTTGCGGCTATTGGCTATCGGCTTTTTTCAAGCCCGCAAAGGTAAGCCGTCAGGCCCTTCCTTTTGTAACAATTTTCTTCCTGCTTCGACAAATCATTCTAAATTTGATGCATGCGTAAAACCTTTGAGATTTTCTGGAACAGCCTCATTTTTGCTACACAGGAGCTTCGTAAGAACAAGTTGCGTACGTTCTTAAGCCTGTTGGGAATTACGTTCGGTATTTTCTGCATTATTAGTGTAATGGCTACCGTTGGCAGCCTGGAAAGCAGTATTAAAAACGAGTTCAAATCGTTTGGCAGTAATACCATTTATGTGCAGAAATGGCCCTGGGGCGGCGGTGGCGAATATCCATGGTGGAAATATGCAAACCGTCCCAATACAAAATTCAAAGAAATGGCTCCGGTAAAAGACCGTATGTCGCTTGCTTCAAATGTTGCTTTTACATACTTCAATTCTTCATCTATTGATTATAAAGATGTTTCTCTTGCAAGTGTAAGCTGGTATGGTGTTACAGAAGAGTTTAACCTGATACAGCCTTTTGAAATTGGTGACGGGCGCTACCTTTCATCAAATGAATTTGCCTATGGAACAGCAAGTGTGGTGATGGGGTATAATGTTGCAGAAAAATTATTTGACAAAGCTGAAACAGCTGTAGGTAAAGAAGTGGCAATTAAGGGGCGAAAAGTAAACGTAGTTGGCGTGGTAAAAAAGCAGGGACAAAGTATGCTGGGTGGTTGGGATTTTGATAATGTGATCATTATTCCTTACCGTTTTGCCAGCCAGATTGGTAACGAAAGCCGTAGTGATGGTTTTATGATTGTGAAAGGAAAAGACAATATTCCAACCGATGATCTTAAAAATGAATTACGTGGAGTAATGCGTAGTGTACGTAAGCTCAACCCTAAGCAGGAAGATAATTTTGCTCTGAACGATGTTAGTTCCGGCGCTACACAAATCACTTCTATATTTAGTGGTATGACGGTTGGTGGCATTGCCATCACCATCCTTTCTTTCATTGTTGGTATTTTTGGTGTGGCCAATATCATGTTTGTTACTGTTCGTGAACGTACCAGCATTATTGGTTTAAAGAAAGCCATTGGCGCCAAACGCCGTACAATCCTTACAGAGTTTTTGCTTGAAAGCGCTTTCCTCTGTGTGCTGGGCGGCATCATCGGGCTGGTATTGGTTTTTGGACTCACGTTTATTTTATCGGCTGTTTTGAAATTTAAAATATTCATATCACTGGGCCTGTTTTTAACCGCAGTGATCGTATGTATTTTAACCGGTATCCTTGCTGGTATCATTCCTGCGTTTATTGCTGCAAAAATGGATCCGGTGGTGGCAATCAGGAGTAAATAAAACCCTCTAAATCTCCCTGAAGGGAGACTTACACAGTAGTATCTTTGCTCATCTTTTTGCACAATGCTCAAATTTTATTCAAATGATGGAAAGCCCCCTTCAGGGGGTGTGGGGGTTTACATTCTCGCTATTGAATCTTCCTGCGATGAAACTTCGGCTTCAGTATGTCGTGATGGCGTTATTCTTTCCAATGTAATTGCCACACAAGCTGTGCATGAGCAATATGGCGGGGTTGTGCCC
>JAACZX010000577.1 GCA_009996555.1 Chitinophagaceae bacterium
CCGTATAGTTGGTTTCGAACTTAGTCCTGTTTTATGGCGTAAGATGAGCATGCGCAATAACCTCAGCGCAGGCCGTGTGCAAAGTGTAGCTGTTCGTTTAATTGCTGAGCGTGAACGGGAGATCAATGCATTTGCTGCCACTTCTTCGTTTAAAATAGAAGCATTGTTTACCGCAAAAGATCTCAGCGATCGTAACGTAACATTTAAAGCAGAAGGTAAAAAGCAGAACAGTGCCGATGATGCAGAAAAATTTCTCAACAGTTGTAAAGGCGCTACCTATAAAGTAGCCGATATACAGGTACGTCCGGGTAAAAAATCTCCGGCACCACCGTTCACAACTTCTACCCTTCAGCAGGAAGCAAGTCGTAAGTTAGGTTATAGTGTAAGCCGCACCATGCAGCTTGCACAGAAGCTGTACGAAAGTGGTAAGATCACTTATATGCGTACCGATAGTGTGAACCTGAGTGATACTGCTCTTGGTGATCTCACACGTACAATCAAAGGAATGTATGGCGATAAGTATCACCAGTTCCGCAAATACAAAAACAAAAATGAAAGTGCGCAGGAAGCTCACGAAGCCATCCGCCCTACTTATATGGAGAATACAACTGTTGACGATGCAGATCTGAAACGTTTGTATGAACTCATCTGGAAACGTACCATGGCCAGCCAAATGGCCGATGCAGAACTGGAACGCACCACAGCAAATATTTCCATTTCTACCAATAAAGAAGAATTAAAAGCCGAAGGTGAGGTATTGAAGTTTGACGGCTTTTTAAAAGTATATCGTGAAGACCGTGATGATGATGATGTAAATGAAGATGAAACGCAGGAAGGCATGTTGCCGCCATTAACGGTTGGTCAGCAATTACCGTTTATTGAAATGAATGCAACAGAACGCTTTACCCGCCCTGCCCCACGTTACACAGAAGCATCGCTGGTGAAGAAGCTTGAAGAGCTGGGCATTGGTCGTCCTTCAACGTATGCGCCTACTATTTCAACAGTGTTGAAAAGAGGCTATGTTGAAAAAAGAGATAAAGAAGGTGTGCAGCGTGAATATCGTGTGTTGAAATTGCAAAAAGACAAAGTAAATAAGCTTACAGAAGTAGAAAACACAGGTGCAGAAAAATCGAAACTGTTTCCAAGTGACCTTGGTTTGGTGGTGACCGACTTTTTGAAACAGCATTTTGATGACATTATGGATTATGGCTTCACCGCTAAAATTGAAAGCGAGTTCGATGAAGTTGCCGAAGGCAAACTGAAGTGGAACAAAATGCTGCAGGAGTTTTACAAGCCGTTCAAAAAAGATGTGGAGAACACCATTGAAAATGCTGAACGCATTAAAGGTGAAAGAGAGTTAGGTGCCGATCCGGAGAGTGGCAAAAAAGTAGTTGCACGCATGGGTCGCTTTGGACCAATGGTGCAGATTGGTGAAGCAAGTGAAGAAGAGAAACCAAGGTTTGCAGCTTTGCGTAAAAACCAAAGTATTGAAACCATTACTTATGAAGAGGCAATGGATCTCTTCAAACTTCCTTTAACATTGGGTGAATATGAAGGTGAAGAAGTAAGTGTGAATGTGGGTCGTTTTGGACCGTATGTAAAATTTGGCGAACAGTTTATTTCTATTCCACGTGGTGAAGAACCGCTGGATGTAACCATGGATCGTGCAATAGAACTCATCAAAGAAAAACAAACTGCCGATGCGCCTGTTGCCTTCTTTGAAAACAAACCTGTAACAAAAGGTAAAGGCCGTTTTGGTCCTTTTATTAAATGGGATGGTTTGTTTATTAATGTGCCACGCCGCTACGATTTCGATCATCTTTCGCAGAACGATATCAATGAACTGATCGAAGCAAAAGTGGAGAAAGAAGCGAACCGTTTTATTGTGCGTTGGCCCGATGAAAATATTGCTGTGGAGAATGGACGTTGGGGACCGTTCATTCGCTTTGGTAAAAAGATGCTGAAGATCGATAAGAAAAAAGACGGCGAAAAATACACGACTGAAGAAGTAGCCAATATGCCGGTGGAAGACATTAAGAAAATGATTGTTGCGCAGATACCCGGTGCATTTGACAAACAACTAAAAGCAGCAGCAAAGAAGGCGGCTACAAAAAAGAAAGCAGCAGCACCAAAGAAGGCAGCAGCGAAAAAAGCAGCGCCGAAGAAAGCTGCAAAGAAGAAATAAATAAAATGCTCCGCTTGATGCGGGGCATTTTTTATCAGAAACTAACATTGCCATTGAACAAATCATCATCTCCCCCATTCATCAATCTGTTCCACTCATCATACAGCATCTGTTTCATAGTTCTTACAACAATTATTCAAAACTCAATTAATCAATACCTTTTTTAATTCAATTGAAGACTCAATTTTATTCAACCGATTGCACAAACAGAATATACTATCTTCATTTGTAATAACACTCATTCATTAGTTGCGAACATTGTTTTGGGTATAACTTTTCATTGGGAAAAAACAGTCATTTCTCCTGCACCTCCCTATATCTTTGCGACGATTATTAAACCTTAAAACAAAATGAATCTGCAAAAAATTTCACTCATGAGTCTTGCCCTCCTGGGTGTTTTTTCCAACGCTTCTGCACAGGAAAAAGAAAAAGAGATCGAACTTGATCCTATTACAGTTACAGCATCACTCACTCCTGTGAGCGCATCAAAAACAGGACGAAATATTTTAATTATTAAAGGAGATGTATTGCAAAAACTTCCTGTACAGTCTATTGATGAACTGCTTCGTTACGTGCCGGGTGTGGAAGTGCAGAGCCGTGGTCCAATGGGTGCACAAGCCGATTTTACTATTCGTGGCGGCACATTTCAACAAGTGCTTGTGATCCTCGACGGAATACGTTTAAATGATCCGCTTTCCGGACATTTCAGTTCCTATATTCCTATTGCTCCTTCAGAGATCGATCGTATTGAAATTTTAAAAGGTGCTTCATCTGCCATTTATGGTACAGAAGCTGTTGGCGGTGTTATACACATCATCAGCAAAGCATTTGCAAACAAAAAACAAACCAATGGTCATAAGATCAATGCACAGTTTACAGCTGGTGATTTTGGATTATTCAACACTCAGGCAGGTGCATTTGTTCATCAAAAAAATACAACTGCATCAGTTGGCCTTGTAACCAACAATGCAAAAGGACAAATGTTGCGTGGCACAAAAGGTTATTATAACCTTACTACTATTTCTGCATCGGTTAAACAACAGCTGAACGAAAATACAAGTATAGCCTATCGCTTTGGGTATGATGACCGTGATTTTAATGCACAGAATTTTTATTCGGTCTCTCCTGCCGACTCTGCAACAGAATCTGTTATCAGCAGGTGGCATCATCTGAAATTCCAACATCAGAAAAACAAACATCGTTTTTCGTTTGATGCAGGTTATAAAGAAGCAGACGATGTATATCGCTTCCGTAAAGCAGTAAGTCCAAACGTAAACAACTCTTCGTTGTTTCAGTCATTGGCGCTTTATGATTATGAGATCAATGATAAATCGGTCATTACAGGAGGTGCACAATTCATCAGCCGTAAAATAGTTTCAAACGACAGGGGCAATCATGAAGTATCAAACGCCGGTGCATTTGTTGTACTTAACCAGAAAATTGGTGAAAACTTACAACTGAATCCTGCACTGCGTATTGATTGGAACGAACGTGCCGGCTGGGAAATTATTCCGCAGCTAAATGCTTCATACCGTCTTGAATCCATATTGTTTCGTGGAAGCATTGGCCGCACAACAAGAGATGCAGATTTTACAGAACGTTTCAACAACTATCAGCGTAATCCTGTTCCTGCAGGTCAGCGTATCGGCAATCCGGATCTTATTGCTGAATCATCGCTTAGTTATGAATTAGGTGCTGATTATTTTGTTACGCCGTCATTGAAAATTTCCACTACCTGGTTCGAACGTTTCCAGAACGACCTGGTTGATTATGTTACCACGCCCTATGCCAGCATGCCACGCCAGGTAAATCTTATACCGGGCGGAATTTACCTGCTTGCAAACAACATCAACAAAGTAAACACAACCGGTATTGAAACAGATATTCAATACACGTATAAATTCAGCGACGAACATTCCCTTGCAGGCGGACTTGGTTTTGTTTGGATGCGTAGCCGCAGCAGCGATACCATTCCTTCGCTGTATGTATCAAACCACGCAAGAGAATTATTTAACTACAACATTATGTACCGGTATAAAAAACTTGCTGTTAGTGTAAGTGGTTTGTTTAAAAACAGAAGGCCGCAAGCTATTGCAGCTCCGTTTATTCCCATCAGCAAAGATTACTTCCTGCTGAATGCCCGTTTGGATGTGTACTTACTGAAAGATAAGCTAGGTGTATTTGTTCAGGCCGACAACCTGTTCAACAAACGCTACAGCGATTTGCTTGGCACTTTTATGCCACAACGCTGGGTAATGGGTGGTGTAAAAGTGAATTTATAACAAGCGGCCTGCTTATCTTTTCCCGGGAGAACTTGCTCCGCTTTACGGAGGCCAGCAGTAGCATACATAATCAGAACTGTTTGAAAGGGGTGGGTTAATAATCCACTCCTTTCCCATTTTGCCAAGTATTTTCTGGATATTTGCAGCCACAAAAACGATTGATCGTATGCATAACTTCATTCAGCAGCTTGGCATTAAAGAAATGAACCAGGGTGTTTCTACAGGAATCAACTGGCTTGCTTCTGCCGGCGAAAAAATCACCTCTGCATCTCCCGTTGATGGAAAACTAATTGCAACCGTAACCGCAGCCGATAAAGCTTCGTAC
>JAACZX010000205.1 GCA_009996555.1 Chitinophagaceae bacterium
ATGGTGGTGTGTTGAATGCAGTGGCATTGATGTGTACCGGTGCTGATGCGGATAAGGGAATTAATATTGGTTTTCCGAAAGAGTGGAAGGTGAAGTGGGAAGGGTTGAGGAAGATGTTTTAGAACACCAGCCTCCCCAAACCCCTCCAGTAGAGGGGCTTTCCACACACAGCCCTCGCTATTCAGATATGTTGATTGTTTTTTGAACTGTTGAATTAGTAAATAATGTTGATATGGATGTGATGAAGATGATTAGAACGAGTAAAGCACCGCTCCCTCTCTTCTGGAGAGGGAGAAGGAGGGTGAGGCCACTTCTTATCCTTTTTACATTACTCATTATGCTTACCCAGTTTTCTTTCTCACAGGAGAAAAAACTCTGGCATGGCATTGAACGGGAAGTGCGTTATCGTCCGGAAGGAAATGATATTGTGATCGAGAATGGAACAAGACGATTCAACCGTGCATTGTATGGTGGCAATACTGCTTTTCGTGCTGAAGCAGGTGACTTACCTGAGTTTGCATTGTATATGCCTGGCATGGGTGGTAATTTGAAATTTGGTTTTGTTGTTGAAGGAAAAAGCAAATGGTTCATCGAAGCAAAAAATATCAAAGCTATCTATCGTGCAGGTTCGATGCTGTATGAAATCAAAGATGAATTATTGGGTAATGCAGTCGTTTATCTGCACGCCATTGGATTGTACGATCGGGAAGGTTTGATCGTGAAACTAAATGTAAGCAATGCACCTGCAGGTTTACAGATCGTGGCTGCTTATGGTGGTGCGACAGGCAAAAAGTTTTCACGTGATGGTGATATTGGTGCCGATCCTGAATCTTCGTTTTATTTAAAACCGGAGTATTGTAAGGATAACCTGTATAATATCCGCCAAAACAGTTTTCAATTACTCTATGGATTTTCAAAACCATTAAGTGAAGAAGAACGTTACGAAGTGCAGCATCTGCCGAATGCACAAACAACACATGCAGCTACTGAAAAAGCAAAAGAAATGATCGCTGTATTCCCTGTGAATACAACATTGAAAATAGCTGATGCAACGAAATTACAATCGCCACTAAGTTTTCTCTCAGCAGGAGCTTCTACTGAAGCACCTGCTTTGTCGGCCATTGTGAATGCACAAACAGCACCAATCTATTTTCTTATACAAAAGCCCGAAAAAAATCAAACTGTTGCTTACCAGCAATTGCCAACGTTGTTTACGCAGGCAGAAGCTGCAAGAAAACATATTGCCAACAGAATTAAGATCAACACACCCGATGCACATATAAATGCACTGGGGCCGGTATTGGGTATTGCTGCTGATGCGGTGTGGGAAGATCCATCATTCATGCATGGAGCAATTGCATGGCGTATGCGTTTGAATGGCTGGCGTGGTGCATATCTTGCTGATGTGATGGGTTGGCACGACAGGGCCAGAAAACATTTTAACGGTTATGCTTTATCACAAGTAACAACACCAGCAAGCGGACCGGTTGTTGCTGATACAGCTTTGCATTTGGGCAGACAACAGGAAAAGTTAGGCACATCACTATTCAGCAGCGGCTATATTTCACGTAATCCAGGTGGTGACCTGCGTGCACATCATTATGATATGAATTTGGTGTTCATCGATCAACTCCTGAATCATTTTAACTGGACGGGTGATACAGCTTATGTGAGACAAATGTGGCCATTGCTTGTCCGACATCTTGATTGGGAAAAACGAAACTTTGATATGGATGGCGATGGCCTGTATGATTCATACGCTGCTATCTGGGCCAGTGATGCGTTGCAGTATAGTGGTGGAGGTGTAACGCATTCATCAGCGTATAACTATCGTTCAAACAAAATGGCTGCACAACTGGCGAAGATCATTGGTGTGGATGGAAGTAAGTATGAAGCGGAAGCGAATAAAATTCTGAAGGCCATCAATCAGCAGTTGTGGATGAAGAAGAAAGGCTGGTATGCAGAGTATAAAGATCTTTTGGGAAATAAACTGCTGCATGAATCAGCTGCGTTATGGACGATCTATCATGCATTAGACGAAGGAATTGCTGACCCCATTCAATCGTATCAGTCGTTGCAATACATTGATGCGTATATTCCAAAGATCCCCATCATTGCAAAGGGATTGAAAGATTCGTCGCTTTATACATTATCAACAACCAACTGGCAACCGTATACCTGGAGTTTGAACAACGTGGCATTGGCTGAACTGTTGCATACAGCATTAGCTTACTGGCAAGGCGGACGAAAAGAAGAAGCTTATCAGTTATGGAAAAATTCGCTGATGGAAAGTATGTATCTCGGTGCAAGTCCGGGAAGCATTCAGCAGTTGAGTTTTTATGATGCTATACGTGGTGAACTGTATCGAGATTTTGCTGATCCCATTGCCATGGCTGCCCGTTCATTGGTGGAAGGTTTGTTTGGTATAACACCTGATCTGCTCAATCATAAATTAACTATTAAACCGGGTTTACCGAAGCAATGGAACAATGCATCCATCAGTACACCCGATGTACAGTTTGCTTTCAAACGCACACGGTTAACAGAAGAATATATTGTTACAAGCAATTTTAAACAGGCATTGAAATTACAACTGATCGTTCCTGCTTATCGTGATGCAATCGAATCAATCACAGTGAATGGAAAAGCAGTGAAGTGGAAAAATGTTGACAGCATCATTGGCGTTCCTTCGTTGCAGATCGATGCTGCTCCGGCAAAATCGTATATGGTGGTGATTAAGTGGAAAGGAGCGGGGTTTGAAAAACCGGTATATAAGAACGTATATAACAGCAAAGAATTAGTGCAGGTAAAATTGAACAAAGCGATCATCACAACCATTTATCAACCTGTTGACGTGTTGCGCAATGTAACGTACACACAACACAGTGTCTCCGGTAATTTAAACGATGCAGGTATCAATAATCTTTACCTGCAATTGAAGCAAGGCGATTTCAGTTGGTCTGAACCGTTGCGTTTTTCGTTGATCGTTGATGAACCGTTTTTTGAAGAACCAACCATCACTGCTGAAACGAAATTTGAAACGGTTGATCTTAGTCCGCATTTTAATGATGCGGTGACCAATATTTTTAAGAATGAATATTTATCACCACGACCAAAAGTGCCCACCTTGCAATTACCAACGCAGGGTATCGGCAACTGGGCTTATCCGTTAACCACTGCTACTATCAGCGATAGTGGTCTGCGTGTAAAAGCAGGGGTAAAGAATGAAGTGCTCATCGATAAGATTCCTTTCAAGACAACTTCAACAGAAAAAAAGAATATTGTGTTTACTTCGATGTGGGATAATTTTCCGGACTCTGTTGTGCTTCCGTTGAGTGGAACTGCATCGTATGCTTATTTCTTAATGGCAGGCAGCACCAATCCCATGCAAAGCAGGATGGTCAACGGAACAGTAGTGGTGAACTATACCGATGGTACATCGTCTGTACTGGAGTTAAAGAACCCGGAGAACTGGTGGCCCATTGAGCAGGATTATTTTGTTGATGGTTTTGCATTCACAGCCGGTGAAACAAAACCAACCCGTGTATTATTAAAGACGGGAGAAGTGATGCCGGTCAATTACAAATACACAGGCATCAAAGGCTTTTCTAATTTTGGTATTGATGGTGGAGCTGCAACAGTGTTGAATGTAAAGTTGAATTCAAACAAACAATTAAAAAGTCTCACACTCAAAACCATTGCCAATGATGTGGTGATCGGGTTGATGAGTGTAACCCTTGTTCGGTAAAATGGACGGATAAGATTTCTTCACTTATATTGCTGTATAAACTACCAGATATGTTGCTTGCAAAACAATTCTTCCTGTTGATCTGTGCACAGTTTGTGTTGCTGCTTGTTACGGCACAAACAAAACAGCAACCGGATAAAGCATTATTAAAAACCATTGATCAGAATTTTGTTGATGCAGCTGCACAATACAAAGTGCTGGCGCAAAACCTGCCTGCTGACAAATTTCCCAAGACCTATTTCCCAACAACCGGTAAATACGAATTCAGCAATTCAGGCTGGTGGTGCAGTGGTTTTTATCCCGGCTCCTTGTTGTATCTCTATCAGCAAACAAAAGATGAAGTGCTGTACAAAGAAGCGCAACGTATTCTTGAAGTATTAAAGAAAGAACAGTTCAATACAACCACGCATGATCTTGGATTTATGATGTATTGCAGTTTCGGTAATGCCAATACTGTTACCAGTTGTATCAAATCCTGGGATGGAAAACAAAACGAGTACCTGGTGATCATCGATAACATGATGAACTTAAAATTATTGTTCTGGGCTACACAGGTAACCGGCGATTCTTCGTTTTATAAAATTGCCGTTACACATGCAAATACAACCATGAAGAATCATTTTCGTGCTGATAACAGTTCGTATCATGTGTTGAATTATAATGCGCAAACCGGAGCAATACAGCAAAAAAGAACAGCACAGGGTTTTGCTGATGAAAGTGCATGGGCACGTGGACAGGCATGGGGCCTGTACGGCTACACAGAAACCTACCGGGAAACAAAAGACAAGCAATATCTTGTACAGGCAAATAAGATCGCAGCGTTTATCTTGAATCATCCCAATTTGCCAGCAGATAAAATTCCTTACTGGGATTTTAATGCACCGAATATTCCCAATGCCTTGCGTGATGTTTCAGCAGCAACCATTATGGCATCTGCCTTGCTGGAATTAAGCGGTTACGTGAACAAAGAATTGTCGCTGAAGTATTTTAAAGCTGCTGAGACCATTTTGAAAAATCTTTCAACAGAGCAATACAAAGCAGAC
>JAACZX010000206.1 GCA_009996555.1 Chitinophagaceae bacterium
CTGTTTCACTCAACAGGAACAGCGTATCAATATTGTGCGGATACTGCAATACAGCAGGCAGCTGTTTATCGAATTTAATTTTGCGGAAGCTGGCATAATCGAGTTTGTCTGCAGGCAGTTGTTGCAGCACACGTATGCTGCGGTTGTTCTGCCAGGTTTCCCAACCATCGCTAGCAGGAAATTGTTCGGCCTTTAAATTATTGGCTGCATCGGTTGCAAAAAACGAAGAGTGGTTGGTGTTAAACACATACCCGTTTTTCGGATTTACATATTGCGGCAGTTCATTAAACTTTCGAAAGGCTGTCCACAAGGTTTGCGAAGTATTACCCGGCACAGTCGATTTCCAGTTGTATTGCGGCGCCGGATTACGCACCGGCACCAAACCATTGTTTACATAAAAAATGGTATCGTGTTTATCGGCATAGGTAATGTTAAACATGGAGAGGCGCTGGTCTTTAATGGCCGCATAAAACTCGGTGAAGTTTTTTGCCTTATCCATGTAATACCATTGCTCCAGTGCACGAATGTCCATATTGGCACCCAAACGAATACTGAAGAAACCTTGTTTGTTCTTCATGGTAGCGCCATACTTGCTCCAGTAAATTTTTCGCTTTACGCCAACCGGTATTCCTTTAATGCGCAGGGTAATTGTTTTCTCTTCCAGGTCAATCCATTGGCCATCAAATTTGTATTGTGTTGCATTGGCCGGATTCATTTCCAACTGAAACACATCTACACGATCCACATAATTTACCGTGTGCGCCCAACCCAGATTTTCATTTACACCATGTAAAATGCAAGGACCACCTGCCAGCAAGCCGCCATGTATATTCAATCCTTCTTCGCTATTAATATGCGCTTCGTAAAAAGCTTGTGAGCCGGTGTTGGGCTGGTGTGCATTAATGAGCAGAAACGCTTCGCCAGTATTCGTTTTACTTGGATGAACAGCCATGGCATTGCTGCCTTTCTTGTTCAACTCCGGATCGGTTTCAATTGAATTGTTGAAGATCGCCATCAGTGCTTTGTCAGCTCCGTTAAATGCGGTTAGTGCCAATACGGATGAAGCAATGTATTCTTTTGCTGTAATGGGGAATATTTTTTTGTGCACTACTTCGTTGGGGTGTGCTTTGGCATACGCATTAATGCCTTGCACATAACCATCAATCAATTTTAAAAAAGCAGGCGTGAGGGTATTCCATTTTGCTTCGGTAATTTCCATGCAACGGAATAACGCAAATGCATAATCGGCTGCAGCACCGGCTTTGCCCTGCACTTTGCCCATTAAACCTTTGGCAGGCAATACTACATCCTGCAGACTTTTAAAATCATCTTCGGCATGTGCCCATGCTAAACCATACGCCACTTCTGCATCAGTTTTTGCAAAAATGTGCGGCACACCAAAACTGTCACGTACAATTTCAATATTTTTTGGGTTGATGGTTTGTGCAGTGCTGTTTAAAAACAGGAGGACAAGAGTCGTTAAAAGAGTGAGTGATTTTTTCATGCTTGGTTATAACAAAAAGAGTCAGGCAATTGTTTTTTTCTGTCGCTTGTATTTGTTGTGAATGATATCCTGTACGGGTACATTTTCAATTTTACTTTCGAGCCAGCTGATCACATCGAGGTACACAAACGCTCTTGTCTCGAAACGGTTGCCTTGGTATTGGCGGATACTTTCGAGCAGTTGGATAAATGCAGGTTTGATTTTTGCCGGCGATAATTGCAATGCATTCCGCAAAAACCGAAACATCTCTTCTTCCACACCGCTCAGGTTTTCCATTTTACCCATAAAACGGTACACCGATTTAATGAGGTATTCCAGCAAATCGTAATTGCCCAATTCAAAATGCGCAATCAAATGCAGCAGGCGTGCATAGCATTGCAAATCGGTACGCAGATCAACTTTCCAGTTAATGATTTTGTTGAGGTACTCAATGGCTTTTTCATTGTTACCGCTGCCGAAATACAAACAGGCAATTTTATAGTAGAAGGTGAGTACACGATGCCTGTCGAGATACAAACCAAATTCATCCAGCTTTTCTTCAATGCCCGGCACCAGGCGTAAACCTTGTGTAAACGTTCCTTCTAAAAAGTGTTTGTTGATCTTGGCAATGGAGAGATACACAAAACAAAGAATGCGGTAGTTCTCGTTCTGCTGCGAAACTTTGCGGTGGGCAAATTTTTCTAACTGATCGATGGTTTCAATCAGCTTTGCTTCATTACTTAAATCAAAATGTGCACTCATTAAATTGTGCATGCCTTTAATGTAGTGGGCGGTTTCCGCTTCAATCATGGCCGGGTATTTTTCAAACAGGTCCACCCATTTTTGCGTGTAGCGGTAGTACAGCAAATAATCCTGGCGAATAAATGCTACCCAGCAATGCGATTGGTATAAATACAACTGTTCATAAAAGCCCGTAAACTTTTCTGCATTCTTCGGCAAATGGGTTTCAAAATATTCTTTAGCTGCATCGCCTTCCTTTTCATTTCTCGCCACACCATTTTTAATATACCAGCTGTATAACTGCAACGATAAATTAGAAAGTTGCGATACACTTGTCAGCTGTTCTTCCACAGCCGTTGATTCTTTCGACAGTTTATCGGCCCGGTTCTGCATGCTTCGGGTAATGTATAATGCTTCGATCTTCTTTTCAAAAAACAGGATCTGCTGCAGGTAGGTGATCTGCTCGTACTGACGGGCCAGCTCTTTCATTTTATCCAGCACCTTCAGGCTTTGCAGGTACAGGCCTTTGTTGTAGAGGATGCGGGCAAAATCCATCTGCTCGTTCAGCTGGATGGTGATATTATCTTCCTGTTTGATCAGTCTTAAACTGCTCAAAATTGATTTGTATAAATGGGCTTTTAAATTGCTCAGCTGCTGCTTGGCAATGCTGGGATTTTTGCGCAGGAGCGTGGCTTCATCGTACTCCTCCATCTTGTCCAGCGCATCGAACAGCTGGATGATCTTCAGGTTGGGATCAGCCGAGTTCCGCTTCACATAGAGCTTGAAATTGCGCTTTTCGCTCTTTTCGAGTGATTTTATAAGTTGAAAGGTTGTATCCGTCGATCTGTTGGGCATCGTAATTCGTTTCTGCTGAAACCCTTGCCTGTCAAGGGTTTTCAATAAAAGGGTCGTACTTATCTGTCGTAAAATACAGTAAATAAGGTTTGCCAACCGCTTCTGTAAGAAATAATTTTATGAGGCAGGTTGGTTACTTCAACCCTTCAGACAAAGAAAGAAGTACATCAACCTGCTTTTTTACAACTATTAAACATTGTTATGGCCGACAAACAAGTGTTCATTTTTGATACCACTCTCAGAGACGGGGAGCAGGTACCGGGTTGCAAGTTAAACACGAAAGAGAAGATTGAGCTTGCACTGAAATTAGAAACCTTAGGTGTTGATATTATCGAAGCCGGCTTCCCCATATCGAGCCCCGGCGATTTTGAAAGTGTAAACCAGATTTCCAAAGTAATTACCAATGCAACGGTGTGCGGTTTAACCCGTGCCGTGCAGAAAGATATTGAAGTGGCGGCAGAGGCATTGAAGCCGGCTGTTCGTCCACGCATCCACACCGGTATCGGTTCGTCCGATAACCACATTAAATACAAATTCAACTCTACCAGAGAAGAGATACTTGAACGTGCCGTTAAAGCGGTTAAGCTTGCCCGTAATTATGTGCCCGATGTAGAATTTTATGCCGAAGATGCAGGTCGTGCAGACCTGCAGTTTTTGGCACAGTTAACCGAAGCAGTCATTGCTGCAGGTGCAACGGTGGTAAACGTGCCCGATACAACAGGTTTTTGTTTGCCGCATCAGTATGCAGAAAAGATGGCGTACCTGATGAACAACGTGAGCAATATTGATAAAGCCATTCTTTCCTGCCATTGCCATAACGATCTTGGTTTGGCTACTGCTAACTCCATTGCAGGTGCTATTGCAGGTGCACGGCAGATTGAGTGTACCATTAATGGTATTGGCGAACGTGCAGGTAATACTTCGTTGGAAGAAGTGGTGATGGCCATCCGCAAACATCCGGAGCTGGGTCTTTATACCAATGTTGATCCCAAGCAATTATTGCCGATGAGCCGTTTGGTAAGCGAAACCATGCGTATGGTAGTGCAGCCAAATAAGGCGGTGGTGGGTGATAATGCTTTCTCTCATTCATCGGGTATTCACCAGGATGGATTTTTGAAAGAAGCAACAACCTACGAAATCATTGCACCGGAAGAAGTAGGTGCCGATACATCAAAGATTGTACTAACGGCAAGGAGTGGGCGCAGTGCATTGGCGTACCGTTTCAAAAATCTCGGTTACAGTTTCGATCGTAACCAGGTAGATGAATTGTATGAACGCTTCCTGATACTGGCCGATTCGAAGAAAGAAGTGGAAGATGCCGATTTGAAAATATTAGCCGAACAGATTGCCATTACTGCATAAACAATACCTGAATCATGGAAAAGAAAATAGCTGTATTAAATGGAGATGGAATAGGACCAGAGGTAACAGCACAGTCTATTAAAGTATTGAACGCTGTTGCACAACAGTACGGACATACATTTCATTATAAAGAAGCATTGGTTGGTGCTGATGCGATTGATAAAACAGGTACTGCATTACCGTCTGAAACAATTGATATTTGTTTAGACAGTGATGCTGTTTTGTTTGGTGCAGTTGGGCATCCCAAATACGACAGCGATCCTTCTGCAAAGGTTCGTCCGGAGCAGGCATTGTTTGGCCTCCGCCAGGCGTTGGGATTGTTTGCCAATATCCGTCCCGTAATTAC
>JAACZX010000019.1 GCA_009996555.1 Chitinophagaceae bacterium
GGTGTGGGTGCAGCAGCAGCAGCAGCAGCAGCTGGTGCTGCGGCCGGCGCATCGCCCAATAAACTTTTATAATCTTCACCTTCTTTACCAACGATGGCGATAATTTCATTGATCTGTGCTGCTTTTCCTTCAGGAACACCAATGTATAATAAGGTGCCATCTGCATAGCCAACCACTTCCATGGTCGCTTTATCGGTTTCTACATCAGCAAGCACATCGTCACTTTTTACTTTGTCGCCCACTTGCTTGTTCCATTTCACAATTTTTCCTTCGGTCATGGTATCGCTAAGCAGGGGCATACGAATCACTTCAGCCATAAAATCAGTTTTTTGTCGTAATGAGGGCGTGAAATTAAGGCAATTTGGGGAAATATCGGCCTGTGCTTTCTGCTCAATGACCGTTAGCTTTTTTTGAGTGTTTTGCGCTGGAACTCATCAGGTTTGTGGTGGCGGGCATTTTATTGAAATTTGAGGGTTTGCAACGAAATAAAAGTTTGGATTGTCACTATCTTACAAACCATAAATCATGCGTATATTTCTCCTCTTTTCTATTCTTATAATGGCTGTGGCCTGCAGTAAAGAATCGGCTAATCCTGAATTGGCAGGAACCTGGCGTTTATTGGAGGTGAAAGATAAAAGTACAGGCCAAACGATTACATACCCTGCCGGCAGCAACGGTTTCATCTTACTGCATATTAAAGCTGATGGCAGTTTTTCCGGTAATACCTTGAAGAATACGCTTGATAGCGGAACATACACGCTGCCGGAAACAGGTAAGGTAAACTTTGGAACTTTTGCTATGACAAAGATTGCTGAAAACGAATTAGGCACCGCTTTTTTAACCGTGCTGATGTCCTGTAATCTGCAATCCCTGTATCCATGTGCGCCTTCCGGTTACAGTATTTCCGGTAAACGGCTGGAAATAAGATCTGCTTTGCGATATGATATGATGCTGGTAAGAAATTAATAATCGAGTTCAAGTCCCAGCCTGTCCTTCAGGTCTTTTACCATCGGGTATTTTTCAATCATCAGCATGAACTGTTCTTTTGTAGATAAAGGACGTTCTACCGGTGTATCATCTTCGGGGTTTTCCACCAGCTGCACATGAATGTTGAGGTTGTAGTTTTTGAAATAAGTCTGCATGTGCTGCAGCAAGGCTGTTTTTTCCTGTTTTAAAAATCCAAACTGGATATTACCGTAAACCGTTATTTCAAAATCCTGTACCGATTTCATCCGGCATTCCATCATTTCAAAAGTAGAAACCACGGAGTGTTTACCTGCAGCTTTTAATTGAAGAATGTATTCCTGCCAGGCAATAGTTAAATTTTCCTGATCAATATCTTTTTGCAGGTTGGAAGCATTGTTGCTTTCTGCAGCGATCTTTTCACGAAGTTTTGATAAGCCGCCTTTAATGCCTGCAGGAGTTGCTTTGGTAGTAGCGGTTTGCGTAACCGGTGCTTGCGTTGCAGGCTTTGGTTCCTGTGCCTTCGTTCTTGTATCCTGCAATCGCTGTAGCGGTTCTTCCAGCAACAGCTTGGCCCCACTTGTGTCCTGCGCCTTGTTCCTTGTACCTTCAGCCTGCTCTTTTAACTCAACCGGTTTTAACGAACGGAACTGAACAGCTTTTGCTTTGTCAACTACTTTTTTTTTATCAGAAAGATCAATCGCCTGTTGCAGGTAAGTGAGTTTGATAATGGCAAGCTCAACATGCAGACGTTTGTTACGTGCAGCTTTGAAGCCGATTTCAGCTTCGTTCAATACATTTAATGCGCTGATGATGTACGATGCAGATGTTTTCTTTGCTGCAGTAATGTAACGGTCTTTAAAACTTTCCACTACTTCCAGCAAATTGGCTACACGCTCATCTTTACACACCAATAAATTACGGAAGAATTCGGCCATGGCGTTGAGCACCATGTCGCCTTCAAAACCTTTGCGGTTAATATCATCAAACAACAACATACCTGTTGCAAGGTCTTGCTGTTGCATCGCATCGAGTAACTTGAAAAAATAATCCGCATCTAAAATGTTCAGATGCTCTAATGTATTCTGGTAAGTAAGTTCTCCATTGGTAAAACTCACGATCTTATCCATGATGCTGAGTGCATCACGCATACAGCCTTCGCTCTTTTGTGCAATAACCTGTAGTGCAGGTTTCTCTGCTTTTAGTTCTTCTTTTGTAACAATCTCCTGCAGATGCTCAACCGTGTCGTTCGTGGTAATGCGTTTGAAATCGAAGATCTGGCAACGACTTAATATGGTTGGCAGAATCTTGTGCTTCTCCGTTGTTGCTAAAATAAAAATAGCGTACGAAGGTGGTTCTTCCAGTGTTTTCAAAAAGGCATTGAAGGCACTGGAGCTGAGCATGTGTACCTCATCAATGATGTACACTTTGTATTGACCCATCTGCGGGGCAAAACGTACCTGCTCAATTAATGAACGGATATCGTCTACCGAGTTGTTACTGGCAGCATCAAGTTCATGAATGTTGAGCGATGTGCCTTCGTTGAACGTACGGCAACTCACACAGGTATCACATGCTTCACCATTCTGTTGAATATTTTCACAGTTGATGGTCTTTGCCAAGATACGTGCACAGGTTGTTTTACCCACACCACGTGGACCGCAAAACAAAAACGCATGCGCCAGCTGGTTGTGGCTGATGGCGTTTTTTAGTGTTGTAGTAATATGACTTTGCCCAACAACTGTATCAAAAGTCTGGGGTCTGTACTTCCGTGCTGAAACAATGAATTTATCCATAACTGCGGCTGCAATTTAGGAAAAAAGTAAAGACCTATAAGGTTTGCCGGGCCGGGCTGCTGCGTTGCAAACCTTATAGGTCTTGCTGAGCTAGGCTGCTGCGCTGCAAACCTTATAGGTCTTGCGAACCTGCAGAAAAAACTCTATTTTGATTCAATGCCCGATTATCATATTCCGCTACGGCCCGGTAACACCTATCATTTGTTCAGTCGTGCAAATGGCAGCGAAAAAATATTCCTCAACAGTAATAATTATGCTTTCTTTTTGCAGCGACTGGAAAGGCATACATCACCCATTGCAGATTTGTTTGCGTATAATTTATTGCCCAACCATTTTCACCTGATGATGCGGATGAAACAGATTGAGACTATTGAACAGTATTATAAAGAAGTGAAAAAGGGAAAAATATTTACAGTTGATGCTATACCTGAATTTTTGATGGAGCGATTTTCGAATTGTTTGAACAGTTATACCAAAGCATTTAATAAAATGTATAATCGCAAAGGAGCTTTGTTCATGGATTATCTCAGACGAGTAGAAATACAATCTGATGAGCAATTTAGGCAAACTGTTTTTTACGTTCATAAGAATGCAGTGCATCATGGATTGGTAAAAAAAATAAGCGATTGGCCTTATTCATCTTATCATTCTATCCTGCAAAGTCATACAGCTTTTTTAAACGTGAAAAATGTGTTAGATATGTTTGATGGATTGCCGGGGTTTGTTGCGTTTCATGCACAGCCGATTCAATTAAAATGACCAACCCAAGACCTATAAGGTTTGCAGCGCAGCAATTCAGCCCGGCAAACCTTATAGGTCAAGCCAACAGCGCAGCAAAACAGCGCTGCAAAACTTATAGGTCTTGCCCTAACCCGCAATATTCACCCCAATCAGTTTCCCAATTCCAAATGTTATAGCTGCCGCTGCCAAACCAAACAACACCTGCCGGAAGCCCGAAGTCCAGATGCTTTTGCCGGTGAACAAGGTAATGGCTGAACCAATTAAAAATAAACCCACTGCACTTAAACCAATGCTCCATATAATAAAGGTGAAGCCTGTACCAAAAAAGAAAGGAGCAACAGGAATAACAGCACCAATGGCAAATAATACAAACGATGCAATAGCAGCTGTCCACGCACTGCCTCTTAATTCTTCGGCATTAATGCCCAGTTCTTCTTTGATCAACACTTCATGTGCATGCGAAGGATTGCTGATCACTTCTTTCGCCATTAGTTCGGCCTGTTCTGCAGGAATACCTTTGGCCATATAAATCAACTGCAGTTCTTTCATTTCTGTTTCGGGGTTGTTTTCAATTTCTTCCATTTCCAATGCCATCTGTCGTTCATAAAGTTCCTGCGAACTTTTTACGGAGATCCATTCGCCCAACGCCATCGATAGCGCACCGGCTAACAAGCCTGCAAGTCCGGCAAGCAACACACCTGTTTCACCATTGGTGGCACCGGCCACGCCCATCACCAAACTCATGTTCGAAACCAGTCCATCGTTGGCACCAAGTACGGCAGCACGCAAGGCATTACCGCCAACCGATTTATGTCTTCTGCCTTCCAATGCAGTTAATTTTTCACTGCTGATTTTTGAATCGGCGCCAATTAAATTCTTGAGGATTTTTACATGATTATTTTCTGCACCTGATAATGGAATATTTTGCTGGACTTTATCGCTCGATTGTTTAAAGGCTAATACTTTTTCGGTTTGCATTAACGAATCAAGCACATATTCATAGCCGAATAGTTTACCAATACGATTGAGTGTTTTTGCACGCCAGGATGGGGAAGGCAGTTCGAATGCTTCACCTTTCTCTTTTGCTTTTGCGACCATGCCATCGGCATGGCTTCGTTCAATAGCCGCCATTTGTTTGTAAATAGAAGCAATGGTTTCATTGTCTTCCACTGCAGCTAACTGTGTGTACAGATAAGCTGCATCAATTTCGGTTTGTACACTGGCTGCTGCTTTGTTCATTTGCTGAATAGTTTGTACTAAAATACTTCTTCTGTTTCAGAAGAGCAGTGACAGTAAGCATGTGTAAGCCTGATACCGATGGGCTTTACAGGATGGGGTGGCGATGAAATGTTTTTGTTCGGTCGAAATTGTAGCGATAGGTGATTAACCGCCTGCTGATATGTGTACCAAGACTTGCAGCCACATTCATCATGCGTGGATTAAAATCGCCGATCCACTGCATTTCATAATCATCGTACAACATTTGATTTTGGATCAGCTTTGCTGCTTCAATAATCATGAAGGCATCCACACCTTTGTGCTGGTGTTCGGGCACAATGCCAAAAATGATACCAGTGAATTTTTTATTTCGCTTTGTTGCTTTTATCCAAAGAAATTTCAGTTTGCTCCAGAGGTCGAAACGTCCGTTCAATTCCATGAACCATTGATTAAGATCGGGAAGGTTAAGCCAGATGGCAACAGGTTCATCTTTATAATACGTAAACCAGCTGATGCGTTCATCCATCACCGGTTTCATGGCATTGAACATGGCCAGTGCTGTTTTTTCTTCCATCTGCTTTAATCCGGAATGACCGGCCCATGCTTTATTATAAACGATACAAAAATCTTTTGCAAATTTTTTAAGTTGATTCACTTTAATGTGAACAGCTTTATAGTTGCTGTCCTGAGCAAGGTGATCGTGCCGGTGATAAAATTTTTCATCCAGCTTATCTTTTACTTTCAGCGAATAACAATATTGATTGAAGAATAATTGAAAGCCGTAGTGTTCAAACAACTGCTGATAGTAAGGAAGATTATAATTCATGCAATACAGTGGTTGCTGAAAACCTTCTACCTGCAAACCCCACCAGCGGTCACGCTCACCAAAGTTGACGGGACCATCCATCGCTTCCATGCCTTTGCTTTGCAGCCATTGCTTGGCTGTATCAAATAAATTGTTGGCAGCAGTTTGATCATTGATGCATTCAAAAAAACCAACACCACCAACCGGCACATCATCACCTTTTGATTTGTATCGTTTGTTCACAAATGCTGCAATGCGCCCGATCAGTTTACCATCGTCATCTTTTAATACCCAACGGATCGCTTCGCCATGACGAAAAGCTTTGTTCTTCTTTTCATCAAACACCTGCTCAATATCTTTATCCAGCGGACGGATCCAGTTTGCATCTTGTTTGTATAATTCAACAGCAACCTGTAAAAAATCGTTGACGGACCTGCTGTCTGTAACTTCTTGTAATTGCATAATAGATAATCAAATTTAGCTGAACTTTCTTAACAGCCTCTTTAGTTTTATTTGTGATTTTGTTTACACGTTAATGAACCAGCTCCTTTACTTTTGCCTGAACCTAACTAGTAACTTATGAAGCAATTCTTTTTGTTTTTTGTTTTCTGTACAATAACAGCTGGTTTATTACGCTCTCAAGACAGCAGTTCTCTTCTGCAACAATATAAATACCGCACACCTGGTTTTCGTGCCTTGCAATTAAATGTAAACGCTGCAGGAGATTTTACAGATGCGAAGCGAATAAATACAGATGACGGTAAATCCAATCAACTTAACTCTGCATTTCAAATAACTTATTTCAGGATTGTAAGTACGGACAAGCGGCAACATCAATCATCCATTCAGTTGAATCCTTCGTATTATCAAACAAAGTTGGAGAACGGCTCAACCTATTTTCATACACGTAATCTCAACCTGCAGTCAGGCTGGAACAGGATCGATCGCTTCTATAACAGCAAGAATTTCTTTTTTGAGATAGGGAATGAATTAGTTGTTGCCGGAGGGCGCCAAAAAAACACATCCAATATCCGAACGTATATTTCAAATAATAGTTATGCTGCGGATAAACTGATTATTGGCGCTGGCAAAGGTAGAATTGAAAATATACAGGATGCACAAATGGCATTGTTTATTGTAAACGATCTTCGTCGTTCAGGTTTATTACAACAGGAACCGGACGCTGCAACCATGTACGAGCTTGCAGTACTTATAACCGATATTAACAACATACGTGTGTTCGATAATCGTATTCGTAGAAAATATGAATTAACAAGAATTGATTCGTTTTTTCAAAGCAAGCAATTAATTAGCACTCCTTCTATTGCCTATTTTACAACTGTAAATGATAATTGGGCTTTGGCATTTAATCCCGGCCGTTTGCGTGGTACACGTATGTATGTGCAGTTTAATCCCGGTATAAGGTTTGAAGAAACTGTAGTGGACCAAAAAGGGCTGAATATAAATGAGTTTAACAGTACCAGCAAAGCCTTTTCTTATTTTTATTCACCCGAAATCGGCATTGAACATTATCAACCGGCAGGTTTACGTTGGCAGAGGAATGTTACCGCTTCCTTGCAATTTCAGCAATTGTTTACACGCCAAAATTCCAAGACCGAATCAACCGGTACTATAACAGAGACTGAAAACTTTAGTGCTTTGCCACAATTAGTATTACAATCTTTTTATGGCGTTGGCTATTACCCGAATAACAGAACAATTGTGAATGCAGGACTGAATTTTGATGCGATCTATGGAAAAGGCTTTTTGGGTAGTGCTGAGCGGGAATATTACATACTATCTCCCGGTGTGCAGGTAACTGCTGATTATTTTATCAATTACCGTACAAGATTATTCCTTACAGCAGGTTTAAACTACAGATATACTGACGTGAAAAATTATGCTCCCGGTTTCCTTGCGTATGATAAAAATTTAATGACTGCTAATTTTAATTTCGGTCTTTCACATTTCATATTTTGAATGGTTGTTGCAAACGGTTTTTCTGTAACTTGTTTGCATGACGAAATATATTCTTGCCTTAGACCAGGGAACAACCAGCAGTCGTGCCATTGTGTTCGGTCATGATGGAACAATTGTATCTGTTGCTCAAAAAGAATTCAGACAAATTTTTCCGCAGCCCGGCTGGGTGGAACATGATCCCGAAGAAATTTGGAGCACGCAATTGGGTGTGGCTGCTGAAGCCATTACCAAAGCAGGATTGACAACTGAACATATCCATGCTATTGGCATCACCAATCAACGGGAAACAACAGTTGTGTGGGATCGCAATACAGGTAAACCCATTTACAACGCCATTGTTTGGCAGGATAGACGCACTGCCGATTTTTGTGATGAACTGAAACGAAAAAATCTGCACATCCTTATTCAACAACGAACAGGGTTGGTAGTAGATGCATATTTCAGCGCATCGAAAATAAAATGGATATTGGATAATGTAGAAGGTGCACGAACGAAAGCAGAGAAAGGTGAATTGTGTTTCGGCACCGTTGATACCTGGTTGCTCTGGAACTTAACAAAAGGACAAGTACATGCAACAGATGTGAGTAACGCCAGCCGTACCATGCTCATGAATTTGCAAACACTGCAGTGGGATGGTGAACTGGAAAAAATATTTGATATACCGGGTAACATGTTGCCGCAGATACGCAGCAGCAGCGAAGTGTATGGATTAACACAAAACATATTAACGGCTACTCAAATTCCCATTGCAGGTATAGCCGGCGACCAGCAAAGTGCACTGTTCGGACAAATGTGTACCAAAGAAGGCATGGTGAAGAATACCTATGGTACCGGTTGTTTTATGTTGATGAATACCGGCGAAAAAGCTGTGATTTCACACAATAATCTCCTAACAACAGTTGCATGGAAGATCAACGGTAAAACAGAATATGCATTGGAAGGAAGTGTATTTATTGGAGGTGCTGTTGTGCAATGGTTGCGTGATGGATTAGGCATCATCCGATCATCGGGCGATGTTGAAAAGCTGGCAGAAAAAGTAACTGATAGTGAAGGTGTGTATGTAGTGCCTGCCTTTACCGGTTTAGGTGCGCCTTACTGGAACCAGCATGCAAGAGGAACAATGGTGGGTATTACAAGAGGAACAACTGCGTCGCATATTGCTAAGGCTGCACTTGACAGTATCGCTTACCAAACAGCCGATGTGTTGAAAGCAATGGAAGCCGATGCAAGTATTTCAATTGCTGAGTTAAGAGTTGATGGCGGTGCTACCATCAACAATGGTTTGTTACAGTTTCAAAGCGATATTTTGCATACTGCTGTTGTGCGTCCGCAGGTGACTGAGACAACGGCTTTGGGTGCTGCTTATCTTGCCGGACTGGCAACCGGTTACTGGAGCAGCATCGATGAAATTCAGCAGCAATGGAAAGTTGATCGAAGGTTTGAACCAACAATGGACGAAGAGAAACGCATTGCGCTGTATGCCGGGTGGTTAAAAGCGGTAAAGGCGACGCAAAGTTTCTAGTTTGCAGTTTATGGTTTATAGTTGTTCAACCTTAACCTGTTTCATTTAATTTGCAGCCTGTAAAACCCGAACAAGAAACTAAAAACTTCAAACTATAAACAGTTTTGAATCGTTCGCAACAAATACAACAATTAAAAACCACCGATCTCTGGGATATCATTATCATTGGTGGTGGGGCTACCGGATTGGGTGCGGCGGTGGATGCTGCTGCCCGTGGTTATAAAACACTCTTGCTGGAACAGTACGATTTCGGCAAAGGAACGTCCAGTCGTTCAACCAAACTCATTCATGGTGGTGTACGTTACATGCAGCAGGGGAATTTCCGTTTGGTGCGTGATGCTTTGCGTGAACGTGGATTGTTGCTGAAGAATGCACCACATATTGCACATCCGTTAAAGTTGGTGTTGCCTGCTTATCGCTGGTGGGAGAAATTGTATTACGGTTTGGGTTTGAAAGTATATAATTTCTTATCGGCCAAATTAAGTTTGGGTCCAAGTGAAATTCTTTCCATTAAAAAAACACAGACCTACATTAAAGGACTTGATGGAAAAAAATTAAGTGGTGGTGTTGCATATTTCGACGGACAGTTTGATGATGCCCGTTTATGTATTTCGCTGGCGTTAACCGCAGCCGATGTAAGTGCAACTGTGTTGAATTATTGCAAAGTAACCGGACTGATGCACGATCTTGGAAAAGTAAAAGGCGTACGCATTAAAGATTGTTTAACCAACGAAGAATACGAAGCAAGAGGAACGATTGTAGTGAATGCAACCGGTGTGTTTGTTGATGAGGTGTTGAAGATGGATGATGATGGATTGGAACGATCTGTAACACCATCGCAGGGTATTCATATTGTAGTTGATAAAAAATTCTTTCCCGGCGAGCAGGCTTTGTTTATTCCACGTACCGATGATGGGCGTGTTTTGTTTGCTGTCCCTTTTCATGATAAAGTAATTATTGGAACTACTGATACAAGTGTTGAAGCAGCAGAGATTGAGCCGAAAGCATTGGAAGAAGAAGTGGAGTTTGTTATCAACCACTTTAAACGGTATGTGCAAACAGGTTTGCAACGCAGCGATGTAAGAAGTGTGTTTGCAGGGTTGCGTCCGTTGGTGAAAGTACCCGGACAGAAAAAAACGGCTGTGCTTCCCCGTGACCATACAATCTGGGTATCGAAAGGCGGCATGATCAATATCAGCGGTGGTAAATGGACTACCTATCGCAAGATGGCGCAGGAAGTAATTCTAAAAGCTCACTACGAAGGAGGTCTTGCTTATACACGTTGCCAAACGGAAACGATGAAGTTGCATGGCTGGATGAAGAAAGTTGATTTTACTGATCCGCTGCATTATTATGGCAGCGATGCAGCAGCTATCCGTTTCTTACAGCACCAGGGTTATTCGCAATTGATTCATCCCGATTTGCCGTATACTGTTGCTGAAGTTTTTTGGGCAGTTGGAAATGAAATGGCGATGACCGTTGAAGATGTATTGAGCAGAAGAACGAGAGCACTCATACTCGATGCGAAAGCTGCGATTGCAGCAGCACCACTTGTTGCTGATATTATGATGAAAGAGCTGAACAAAGATGAACAGTGGAAGCAACAGCAACTTCAGGATTTTTATAAAGTGGCAGAAGGATATGTGTTGAGGTAAGAATGAAGTACGAGGTAAGAGGTAAGAAGTACGCCACCGTCTGACGGATTACAGGGAGTCGTATTCAAAGAGGGAATAATTCCGAAATCATACATCTAAAATCATAAATCCTTACTTGCCATATGTCTCCTTTCATCGCAGAATACATCGGCTCTATGTTGTTGCTGTTATTAGGTAATAGTGTTGTCGCTAACGTTTTACTTTCAAAAACAAAAGGTAATAACAGTGGATTAATTGTGATTGCTTTTGGTTGGGCAGTAGCTGTGTTTGTTGGTGTGTACAGCAGCGCCAATTACAGCGGCGGACATTTAAACCCTGCCATCACTATTGGTCTTGCAAGTATTGGTAAGTTCGATTGGGCAAATGTGCCTTTGCATATTCTTGCACAGTTTCTTGGTGCAATGACAGGATCGTTTTTCATGTGGCTGGCGTACAAACAACATTTTGATGCAACTGAAGATGCAGAAGCCAAACTGGCTGTGTTTTGTACTTCGCCTGCTATTCCCAATGTATTTTACAATTTGGCAACAGAAGCCATCGGCACATTTGTATTGATGTTAGGTGCGTTGCTCATCAGTGCACCCGAAGCAAAACTCGGCGCATTGGATGCACTGCCTGTTGCGTTATTGGTGTTGGGTATTGGTGTGAGCCTGGGTGGACCAACCGGTTATGCGATTAATCCTGCACGTGATCTTGGTCCACGCATTATGCATTTTTTATTGCCCATTAAAAACAAACGGAACAGCAACTGGAGTTACAGCTGGATACCTGTTGTTGGGCCGATCATCGGTGCAGTGATTGCAGCTTTTGTTTTTCAATTAATACAGTCGTAAAATTTACGCAACAACTTTCGAAAACACATACAAACATTCCATGGCTATCTGGTTACTGCGTTCGGTATATTTTTCATTTTGCAGTATAGTATTGTCAAAAGCTTTTGGGTCGTTGTAGGTTGTTCCGATGCGCAGATCACAACCGGGAATGAACGGACAATTTTCATCTGCATCAGAACAAGTCATTACAGCTGCAAAATGTTGCGTGGGATTTGCTTCATGACTATACACTTTAGAAAAGCAAGTAGAGTATTGATCGTCTGCAAAAAATACTTTGTACACAGGATTGTTGCTTTCATCAGTTTTCTGAATCGTAAAACCTGCTGCTGTTAATGCGTTGATGGCATTCGGGTTAAAGGCAGTAGCTTCTGTGCCACCGGAAAAGCTATGTACGTTGTTTACACTGTAATAGGCTGCTGCCACTGCTGCCCACACCTGGCCTAAATGACTGCGGCGTGAGTTGTGTGTACAAACATAAATGAGATTGATTGCTTCATTGGCAGAATGTTTCGGTTTGATATAGTCTGCAATTTTTTCCAGCAGTTGTTTGCGTGCTGCGGGTATTTCTTTGAAGTTGTTTGCAAGTGCTGCACAACGTTCTTTTATCGGTTGAAACATGATGAACTATTGTCTTGTTTGTACTGCAATATTACAACGGATAGAAAGGCTTGTGAATTAATTTTATATTATTTGCATGAAACTATCGTTCAATGCCTGCTGCTCTGTTGATTGGGCTGGTCGGATTGTAGGCCTGTGTAGCTGGAGTGAAAAATGGAGGATATCGAATTGTAACTTGAGGTCGCAAATTGCGACCTCAAGTTTGAGCTTAAATGTTTCTGATTTTCAGTTTTTGCAATTATATTTATTGTTATACCTGATAATCTATGCGAAAAAAAGACCTGCAACTACTTCTACAAGAACAAAAGGTACTCAACAGGATTTTTGTTGTACGTGGCCAGAAAGTGATGCTGGACGAAGATTTAGCAGAAATGTATGGCGTAGAAACAAAAAGATTGAACGAGCAAGTCAAACGAAATCGAACCCGCTTTCCAAAGGATTTCATGTTTACGCTTACGCAAAGGGAGTATGATCATTTGAAGTCGCAATTTGCGACCACAAAATGGGGAGGCAGAAGAACACTCCCAAATGCATTTACTGAGCAGGGTGTTGCCATGTTGTCGAGTGTGTTGAACAGTGATGTAGCTATTGAAGTAAACATCCGTATTATCCGTGTGTTTACCAAAATGCGGGAGTTTGCATTAACGCATAAAGAAATTCTACTTCAATTAAATAAACTGGAGAAAGAAGTAAAAGGTAATACGAAGGATATTGAAAATATTTTTCTCGTATTAAAAGAGCTGATT
>JAACZX010000207.1 GCA_009996555.1 Chitinophagaceae bacterium
AAATACCCGTCAATACCGTAGCGGCTTGCACGCCATTTGTTTTCATTAATAAGTGCACGCTGGTATTGTATGAAATTCATGTTCTGGTTACGCAGCTTGTACAGTTTTGCAGTAATGGCCTGGAACAACGCAGTAATGGCAATTGTTTCCATAACCGTCATTGGTACATCGCAAATACGGAATTCAATTGTATTGAAGAATGGATGAACCCTTAGATCCCACCAGATTTTTTTTGCATTATCAATACAGTTTGTTTTAATCAGCAATGCCACATAGTTTTCATACGCTTCAATACTGTCGAACGATTCCGGTATGCCTGTACGTGGAAACTTATCAAACACTTTTGTACGAAACGATTTATAGCCCGTCATCCTTCCTTCCCAAAAAGGCGAATTGGTGCTGAGTGCATAAACATGTGGCAGAAAATACCTTGCACTGTTTGCAAGATGAATGGCCATTTTCCTGTTTTCCATTCCAACATGTACATGCAAACCAAAAATGAGATTGCTTCGTGCTGCTTCCTGCAGTTCATTTACAATTTGGTTATAGCGCACATGATCGGTTATTAATTGATCCTGCCAATGGCTGAACGGATGTGTACCACTTGCACCAACAGAAAGACCAATGCCGCCTGCAATATCATGAATGGTTTTACGCAGCAGACCAACATCTTTGTATGCTTCATCTACATTGCAGCAAATATCTGTACCCACTTCCACTACGGCCTGGTGCATTTCTGCTTTTACTTTATCCTTAATTACTTTTTGTCCTTCGGTTACAATTTTTTGTTCATGACTTTTTAATTCCCTTGTGTTGGGGTCAAAAACCATGTACTCTTCTTCCACACCAAGCGTGAACTGTTTATAATTGATGTTTGCCATGTACTTACTTCGCTTAATCGTTAATTGTGATTCTTAAAAAAGAGGCTGTTTGTTTGCCCCACGTTTTACATATTCGCCCCAGGTTAAATTATCGGCGCCATCTTTCTGTTCCAGTGCACGTTCAATAGCATAGCTGGCAGCAGCTTCCACCACCCAGTCAAAATTTTCCTGACCAACGCTTGCCAGATCTGCATCAGGCGCAGGGTTGCAAAAATCAATAGCATAAGGAACACCATCTCTCAACGCAAGTTCAACCGTATTAAAATCATAACCGAGATAGTTGTTAATGCGTAAAACAATATCGGTCATCATCTGCAATTTTTCTTCCGAAGGTTTAAAATCGGCAACATAACGCAGGTGATGCGGGTTGCGTGGCTCGTAACTCATGATGCGTACATGCTTGCGGCCAATACAATAACAACGGTAGTATTCTTCAAAAACAATTTCTTCCTGCAACAGCATTACCAGCTGACCAGTTTCAGCATGTTTCTCAAAAAACTCATCTGCATTACGCAGCTTGTACACATTCTTCCAGCCGCCACCTGCAAAAGGTTTCATATATGCCGGGAAACCAATATAGCTGAACATCCCTTCCCAATCCATAGGATAGGCAAGGTTGCTGAACGATTCATCACTTGTATCATCCGGCCTGTCTTTCGATGGAAGAATAACAGTTTTCGGAACAGGTACATTGATCTTTGTAGCAAGACAGTTATTGAAAAATTTATCATCGGCACTCCACCAAAACGGATTATTAATAACAGCGGTTCCTGTAATGGCTTCGTTTTTCAGATAAGCTCTGTAATGCGGAACATCCTGCGAAATACGATCAACAATTACAGCATATCCATTGCTTTCGCCTTGTACTACTTTGTCTATACGCACCGGTTCGGCAACTATGCCCGAAATGTTTTTACTGTTGATCCTTTCTACAAACGCAGTGGGGAATGAACGCTCTTTACCGTGCAGGATGCCGATCTTTTTCATAATGAATGTATTTAATAAGGTGAAATCATCATAAAGGAGCTGATGAAGCAATCCCAATGACTGCATTAATATAGTACACAATTCTGTAACATTAACGGGCTGCTGCAAAATAATTTCAGGATCGTTTCCTTATTTTTGGCCTTATGCTGAAGGAGAAAATGAAGCACTTGTTGTTTGAGTCTGTGTTGTTGCAATCGGAGTTGCTTGGGCGTGAAGTAAAAATAGATCTGTATCTGCCATCTGCTGTACAAGATCCGGCTGAAATGAGTTTGCTGCTTATTAATGACGGCCAGGATCTGCTCAAAATGCCTTTCACTGAAATACTCGATGAGCTGTATGAACAGCAAAAAATACAACCACTGTTTTGTGTGGGTATTCATTGCGGCCCAGATCGTAAAATGGAATATGGCATTGCCAGCCAGGCCGATTATCTTGGTCGTGGTGCAAAAGCTGCAGCTTATACCTCTTTTGTGTTCGATGAGTTGTTACCTTTTTTACGCAAGGAATATCATGTGCCTCAGTTTAAAGAAAAATCGTTTGCAGGTTTTTCTTTAGGTGGGTTAATGGCTTTGGATATTGTATGGAACCATTCACATGAGTTCAGAAAAGTGGGCGTGTTCTCCGGTTCACTATGGTGGCGCCAAAAAGCATACGAGGATGGTTATACTGATGAGGCAGATCGCATTATGCATAACCAGGTGAGGAATGGACAAGCAGCATCATGGCTGCAGTTTTTTATTCAAACAGGTTTGCTGGATGAAAAACTTGACAGGAATAATAACGGCATCATTGATTCTATTGATGATGCACTTGACCTGATTGCTGAATTGAAAAAGAAAGGATATGGTGAAGATGTGATCAGTTATCTTGAACTGGAAGACGGTACACATGATGTGGCAACGTGGGCAAAGGCTTTTCCTGTTTTTTTGGAGTGGGGATGGGGAAAATGATGTAATTCAAAACAACTATAAACTAAAAAAGGATGTTTCATACGAAACATCCTTTTTTAGTTTAATAAACGTTGATCTTAGTTAAAGATATAACGAAGACCTAACTGGATACCCCAAGTGCTGGAGGTTGAATAGTTAACCTGGTAAGCTTTTGCAGGTCCGGCAGGATTGAATGTGTATTTAGGATTATTCCTGTTAAACGCTTCGTTTCCTGTGTTGTTAGATGAAGAACCACTTGTTGGGGTTCCTAACAAGCCCATGTCAGCAAAGCTTCCGAATGTGTATGAGTAACGATGTCCCCAGTTGCTGTTCAGCAAGTTCAGGAAGTTGATCACATCAGCGCTTAACTGAATTGTATGTTTTTTGTTTCCGGCTTTAACAGTGAAATCCTGCAATACTCTCAGATCCAATAAATGAACCCAAGGTAAAGTAGCTCCGTATCTTTCCATGTACTGGCCTTTACGCTTACGCAGGTAAGGGTTGTTTTCAATAAACTGGAAGAATGCAGCACTTTGTTGAGCAGCGGTATAAGTATTAGAACCTACTTTGAAACCTTCAACAAACTGAATTTCTGAAGGGTTTCTTGGAATATAGATATTATCGTTTGTAGCACCATCGCCATTGATATCAGAACCATAACGGAAATGGTAGCGGTCTTGCGACTGAGCAGAATAGAAGATGCCAATCGTTGTCGCCATTTTGTTATTCCAGTAGTCAAAACGTTTTGAAGCAGTAGCAACAAAGCGGTGAGGCACGGCAAAGTTTGAATAACCTAATTCAGGTTGGTTAGGATTGCCATATATACCATTTGTTTGCCATGAACTTGCAGACTGGTCTGATGTACCAATTGCTACATCATAAGCAATTGTATTGGTGTAAGAAACACTTGCTTCCCAGCCTTTAGAGAAATTCTTTTGTAAACCAACTGTAAATACAGCACTAAAGCCTTTGTTGGTATTGTCAAGAATAGCCATTCTGTCTGCAGTAGCGTTCAAACGTCTGTTATAATAAGGGCGCTTGTCAGCAGAGCCGCCAAGTGTACCATTTTGCACACCGAGGTTGGCATTTCTGAAGTAAGCATTGTTTACCATTTTCGTAAAGATACCTTCAATGTTCAACACAAGATCAGTTGCTAATTTCTGATCGATCGCAAGATTTGATCTCCATACCTGAGGCATTTTGAAATCACTGGCAACACCGCTGTAGTTTTGGTTGCTGAATGTAGCAGTACCAACAGCAGGAGGATTTGTTGGGATATAAGTTGTACGATCTGTGTTGTAACGGATAGATGCTAATTCGGCTGTGCTTGCCTGGTATACAGAACGAACGACGCCGTTGTCACCCACCTGGTTAACTAACCAAATGAAAGGAATACGACCGGTAAATAAACCTGTACCACCTCTTATGATCAGCTTTCTGTTTCCGTAAGGATCGTAAGTGAAACCTACACGTGGAGAGAAGAGCATTCTTGATTTTGGCCATTTGCTTACATCAAATTTCTCAGCTCCACCGTTTTCATCAGCAAATACTAATGCTGCAAGTGCAGGGTTTTGTGGCGGAGTGTAAGGGTAGAATGGCTGATCGATGCGCAAGCCATAAGTAAGCTTGAACTTTTCAGATGCATTCCATATATCCTGTACATATATACCCAGTTGGTTAAATTTCGCTTGCGGAATTTTTATTCCTTTAGGGTTTGTTGGATCGTAAGCAACTGCAAATACTGCAGGAGCTGATTTGCTCAGGAAATCTGCAAGTGAATTGTAGCGGTAGTAAGCAGGACCTGCGCCACTTGTAAATGAGTTGGCAAACTGCATTTTTTCAAAACTCACACCTGCTGTTAATGTGTGTTTACCTAAGTTGATGGTAACGTTGTTAGCAAGGTTTAATGCTTTGTCGTCAATCAGGTTCAGGTAAGAGAACAGATCTGTACCAAAAGAAATGTACACATCATTTGGTCCACGCATAA
>JAACZX010000208.1 GCA_009996555.1 Chitinophagaceae bacterium
ATAAAGTTGCTGAAATCGTTTTTCAGTTCGTTCAACGTATGTTCCAGTAATTCGTATTGGCCGTGCAGATCTTCATGTTCCTGCATAGCTGCTTCAGAAGGATAACCATTAACCGGATCCCGTTCTATCTGCAAACGGCGGTCATGATGTTTAATGGCTTGTTTCAGATCGTGGATGTTGATCTGCTGAATGTAAAACTGGTTGTGGTAGTGTTCCACTTCGGTAAGGACTTCCTTGTCATTTTCTCCGCTTGCCATGAGTTGAAGCTGATCACGAAGCTGACTCATTTCATTACGGTAGGAACGCAAATGCTCTCTCCAGGAATTGCATTCCTTGTTAAGCTGTGTTGTGTCGGTAGTAACCATTGGAAACAGTTTTAAAAGTGAATAAATAATTTACCATCAAAGAGCTACTTAAATTTAGACATTCCATTTCAGAAAACCTATAAAAAAACACATGATTTACACACAAAAAGAAACTGATTTTATACAGGATTTACAGATTGGAACGTTAATTTAGCGCTCATATATAATGTCTATGAAACCAAACCGCTTACTAACTGTCATTACACTGATGTGTATCATTGCTGCAAGTGCCCAGGGTCAATCAACAAAAAAACCTGCACTTTTTTCCTACAACATCAGCTTTTCTGATTACCGCTTTCCACAACTCATTAAAGATTCAACACTTGGCAAAGCATTTAACCAAAATGATTGGTACAAACCGGGCAATATGTCGTTTGGGTTTGGGCTGGGTTACTGGCGTGGATTAACGGCTAAGCTTGATGCATCGGGCAGTATTACCGGAACGTTCTCCAACTTTCCTGCCAACTTTGTTAAAGATGACTCTGTTGGGCAGGCCGCCTTCAGCACACAACTCAATGCTTTACTGCATGCAAGATTGTTTCATGATAAAGCTCCGGTAAATCCGTTTTTAACTGCTGGTGTGGGTGCCGGTTATTTTCCCGGCAAGTTTGCCGCTTATGCCCCGTTGGGTGTGGGTTTGCAGTTTCATGCAAGATCAGGTGCTTATTTTTTCCTGCAGGCGCAATGGCGCACACGCTTAACAAACGGCATCAACAGCGATTACCTGCATTACAGTTTCAGCTTTGCACAACAAAATCCGTTTGGGAAAAAAGCAAAGATCAAAGATGCACCGGTTGAACCAATACCTGTTGAACCTGTATTACCACCCGATGCTGATGGTGATGGCTTTGCTGATGCAAACGATCATTGCCCTGCAGAGAAGGGAACGGTTAACGGTTGTCCTGACAGTGACGGCGATGGTGTGGCTGATAAAGATGATAAATGTCCGAATGATAAAGGAACACTCAATGGTTGCCCCGATACAGATAGTGATGGCGTAGCTGATAAAGACGATCAATGCCCAACAGAAAAAGGAACATTGAACGGATGCCCTGATGCTGATAATGATGGCGTGGCCGATAAAGATGATAAGTGTAAAGATGTGGCAGGACTTGCACGTTACAATGGCTGCCCCATACCTGATACGGATGGCGATGGTGTGAATGATGAAGAAGACAAATGCCCTAACGAAGCTGGCATTACAGCCAACAGCGGTTGCCCTGAAATAAAACAGGAGATCAAACAAAAGATCGATTTTGCAGCGAAGAATATCTTATTCCAGTTTGCAAGCTCGGTTATCCTTAAACGTTCACATGCTGCGTTAAACGAAGTGGTGAAAGTATTGCAGGAAAATCCTTCAATGAAATTAACAATTGCAGCTCATGCCGACAATGTGGGCACTGCAGAACGTAATCTTTACTGGAGTGAAGAACGTGCAAAAGCAGTAGCTGATTATTTCATCAGCAAAGGCATTAGTACCGACCGTATTACATACAAAGGTTATGGCGATACACAACCCATTGCTGATAACAAAACTGCCAAAGGCCGTGCACTTAACCGGAGAGTGGAAATGAAACTGGGTTATTGATCCTGTTCCCTTACCAATAAATGAAACGGGCGGATGATTGCATCATCCGCCCGTTTGTTTATGAACTATACCGCTAATAATAAGTGATCGTCCGTTCTGTTATTTCATATTTCACCTCACCATCCGATGAGGTTTCCTTTTTGATCATGTTTATCCAGTTCTTTTGCGCATCATAGGTATAACTGTACTCGGTAACTGTACCATAAGAGTTCGTTTCTTTCTTCAGATCGCCGTTGCTGTTGTACTCGTACTTATAAGTATCAGGCTTGCTCCTGCCTCTTGTATAAGTTTTGCCGGCTAACTGCAGCTTGTCATTATAAGTAAAGGAGCAGCTGCTGGTATCTCTTCCGTTTATCCTTCGATAACTCGTTATTTTATCCAGCGACCTGCTCTCAGTATACACTTCGTTGTTTTTGCGGTCATAATGCCTTTCGATTGTAAGGATACCATTTAACATATAGTCAATCTTGATCCTACCGGCAAAATCTCCTTCAGCATCATAAATTGTTCGGGTTACATGTTTATTACTGAATTGCAAATCACCAGTAGTATCGCCATAGTGCTCTGTTTCAAATTTATGCCTGCCGGTAAGCTTACCTTTTTTATCGAGCAGATCCATTTCTTTAAAATCACCATTATCGTGGTATTTTATTTTCCCTTGAATAAATTCGCCATCATCTTCCTCTGTAAACTCAATCACTTTGTTTTCTTTGTCGTATCTGTTTATAACAGCAAATTTCGATTTAGCCTCGTACTGTTGCAATATTCTTGCAGTATTGTAACCATCCTTGTTAAAACGGTATTCCCATTTCCTGTCTTTTTTCTCCTTCACAGGTTCACCAAATTTCTCACGGGCATCGTACACTACCTCTTCAAGGTTTTTTACTTCGCCACGTAAATCGTAGGTGCTGCGGGTTTCCGGTTCTATTTGAGCAAACAATGGGGTGATGGATAACACTGCAAACAGCAGGCTTAGTATTCTCATGTTTGATTTTTTGGTTTCAATAATAAAGCAAAAACAGCAAATGGAGGGAAATAAAAAGGACTAATGGGACAAGGTTAAGTTGCGCAGCATGATGTTTTACCTTTTAGTGGCAGTTCTCTGACCGGCGCCAACGGAATGTTTCACGGGGGGCGGCAGCAGTATTGCTTATTGGCACTGTGTTATGGCAACTGAGAGACAGTACACTGTAGCAATCTTTTGCAGGCAATTGTGCAAAGCTGCTTTACCAAGAAGCGTAATTAAGAATGAAGTTGTTTGCGGCTATTGTTTGCCGTTACTTTTTTAAGACCCCCTTCTCCACACTTTCGTTGATCAGTTGCTCAGCATACTTCCAGATGGAAGCAGAACCATCTGCAATTACTTTTTTCTTTTCATATACGTTGGCATACGGCACATCAAACTCGGCCCATGTGCCGCCGTTATTGGAAGTGTTTTGCAGTAAAGGCTCAAACCTGTCCATTGAACGGGCAAACGTTGCTTCATCTGTTATGCCTTCTTCAAACTCCTGCCAGATGGCGATGTACTCTGCTGCCTGTTCCTGCGGCAACAACCCGAAGATGCGTTTTGCTGCAATCAGTTCCTCTTCTGTATTTGTGTGATTCTTTGCTGCATCATACATAAATGTATCGCCTGCATCAATTTCAACAATATCATGTATCAATACCATCTTCACTACTTTCAATACATCAATTGGTTTGTTTGCATGACTGGCCAATACAAGCGTCATCATTGCAAGGTGCCAGCTATGTTCTGCATCATTCTCGTGCCTGTTACTGTTGAACAGTTTTGTTTTACGCTGAATGTATTTCAGTTTGTCAATTTCTTTTATAAACGCTACCTGCTTCAGTAAATGATCCGCCTGCATAATGCATGGTTTAAAAAGTACGAAAATTATTGTGCGTTACCTGCCTGTACAGGTTCATAGTAAAGTATGATGGCGCCCGATGAAAATTGTTTTGTGTTCACAAGCTTCAGGGTTATTTTATTGCTGATGTTTTTAAACAATGGCAAACCGCTTCCTGCAATAACAGGATGTACACAAAGCTGGTATTCATCAATAAGGCCAAGCTCTGTTAAGCTCACAATTAAACCCGGACTGCATGCAAAAATATCTTTACCCGGTTGTTGTTTCAGCATCAGCACTTCTTCTTTCAACGGTTTAGCAGCCAGTGTTGCTGTTTGCCAACCGGTAGCTTTGAGTGTGTTTGAGAAAACAATTTTCGGCACTTTATCAATAGCCACAGCAAACTCATCCATGGCCCTGTTACCTGTGGGGGTTTCTAACATGGGTTGCCAATACTGCATCAGCTGGTAAGTAACCCGGCCATACAATGCAGCACCTGCAGTGTGTAACAAAGCAGTATAATGATCGTGTATTTCCGCATCGGGAGAAATGGCAGTATGATCGCAATAACCATCCAGCGTCATATTAATGGCGGCAATTAGTTTACGCATAACCAGCTTTTAAGAATTGCATGAATTGATTTTTGAGCAACAGCTCGTACGCAACAAAGTTAAAGCGTAGAAATGCACAGATGCACAATAACTGCAACAGATCTTTATACCAGCAGGCATTACTTGCTGCCTGAGAAAAACATGATGTACCTACGATAACTTTTGGATACTTGAAATGGCTTTGTCCAATGCCAGGAAGGTACAGATAACACCTGCCAGCGACAGCATACACCTCACCCAACCCATTCTCCCCCATTCAGAGGCGGCTTTTTTAAGTACTTCTGTATCGGGAAGCTGTGCTGAAAGAAACATGATCTCATTCCTGGGATAAAAATAGGTGAACGTTAAAATCATAGAAGATATATAG
>JAACZX010000578.1 GCA_009996555.1 Chitinophagaceae bacterium
CTTTTGCATCATGAACTGCATCCTTTTTTACAAAAGTTTAAAGTGGGATTAGCAATAGAAAAAAAACAACCTGACAGCCGTAATACGACAGTGACCAATAAGATTCTGCAATATGTGCAGGCTGGTAACTTTGTATTAGCTACAAACACAGCAGGTCAACAAGAGATCGCTGCTGAATTTAACGGCGAAGTACAGTTGGTAGAAGAAAATGATCCGCAAGCGTGGTCGAGGATGATCGAATATCTTCTGCAAAAGCCTATTGTTGAAGATGGTAACATGTATAAGATTTTTTCTTCAACGTATTCATGGGAGGCACAGGAGCAAGTGCTTTTATCAGCAGTTGAACAGGCTGTATCAAATTAAGGGAGCTGATTAAATAAAACGTATGAAATTTATTACTACGTATAAAGATTATGCGCTAAAACCAACACTGTTGCAACAGTTAAGAGGTGAATTGCGTAAAAGTGCTATCCGTGGTCTTTCATTGTTCAATACAATAGAGAAAACCAATAACTGGATACGATTGCCTTATTATCATCATGTATTTGATGATGAGAAAAAAGGATTTGAAAGACAGTTGAAATACCTGAAGAATTTCGGGGAATTCATATCCATGGATGATGTTTGCACAATGATTCTTTCCGAGCATCAAGTCGATGGGCGATATTTTTGCGTAAGTTTTGATGACGGTTACCGTTGTTGTTACAGCAATATGATGGATGTTACAGTGGCGCTGGGTGTACCTGTCATCATCTACCTGCCAACTGACTATATCGGGTTATCAGAAAATAACCCTGCTGATGTATTAAAAATAAAGCAGAATTATCCTGAGAATCCTCATCTGGAATTGTTCTTAAGCTGGAACCATTGCAGGGAAATGATCAAACATAACGTGAGTTTTGGTTCGCATACCTGCAGCCATGTAAACCTAATCAAATTAAACGAGGCGGAGATTGGAGATGAACTGAAACGGTCAAAAGAGATCATTGAAACAGAATTGCAGCAGCCCTGTGTTCATTTTGCCTGTCCATGGGGACAGATAAATATAAATTTCAATCCCGCTATTACAAAACCACTAGCAGAAGGAATGGGATACAAATCCTTTGCAACAACCCATCGAGGGAAAATGGTTAGCGGGTCGGATTTATTTCAATTGAAAAGAGATCACTTGCTGGCGGAGTGGGGTAATTACCAGCTTAAATATTTTTTCTCGAAATGAGTGTGATGAAAGAGATTGTCGTTCGTGCAGCAGTCAAAGAAGATACGATAGCCATCGCTGATGTGTTAAGAAATGAAGGGCTGTCATTGCCGCCAGCTACTAATCCGCAACTTGTCATTGACCATTGGGAACGTTTGTGGGACAACAATCCATACTACAAACAAGTTGATGCCGACGTTTTTTATGGATGGGTGCTGGAACAAGGCGATACAATAGTGGGTTTTTTCGGGTATTTACCCAGGCTGTATTATCTTGATCAAAAAAAGGTTACCGTTTACATTGCAAGTAACTGGGCTATTCTTAAGCCGTACAGGAAGTTTGCTTATTTGTTATGTGATGCTTTTTTTAACAGTTATCCTGATCATCTGAAACTTACAACAACAGCTATTGCAGCAACAGGTAAAATATTTTCAATGTTTAAAGGAAAGCAATTTCCTGACCCAACAATGAATGTTGCCTTTGTTGTTCCTTTGCGAACGGAGAAGCTAGTAAAGACCAAATACCCGAATTTATCTGTAATTTTTCCATTGCTTAAGCCATTTTTCGCAGTGACTAATTTTATGCTTCCTGTTTCTTTTCAAAGCCGTTTTCGACGGGCAAGTGTAAGACTTACGCAATTTGAAATAGAAAACCTTCCATCAGATTTCGAGCAATTCTGGAAACGTTATTTACAACAAACAATGGGGCTTCTGGCTGCAAGAGATCCGGAAACAATGAAATGGGTGTATGCAGATGTTAAAAAGGAAAAGAGGAAACGTCTGTTCATCTGTCGTTCAGAAATAGATCAAAGTATCCAAGGGTACGCTTCTTTAATAGAAGAGCCGGTAGTACTTAACCCCGAAATCAAGCGGTACAAAATAGGTGATCTTCTGGTTTTGTCTGATTTATTAAAAAAGAGCATGATCACTGAATTGATCCGTTATTCATTGCTGGATGGTGCAGATCTACTGGAAATACATTTAGTTGGAACAGTTAGCAGGAATGACATCCCGTATTTTCATACTGAACGGAAAACAGCATCGTTTCCTGTATATTATCACACACAAGACACACAGCTAAGCATGTTGTTAAGCAGTAATAAAAACTGGATACTTACTCCATACGATGGGGATACTATTTTGGGATAATATAATTTAGTAAAAGTTATTGAGTTGAAAATAAGTTGATGCAAATGGTTTCGTTTAACGAGTTAAAGAAGAATTTAAAAAAGAGCTATAACGGTTTTCCTGTTGTACGTGTAGCAGTTCTAGGCGATACGTCAACGCAACTGCTGGCAAAGGCTTTAAGAGGGGCTGCATTTGATTATAAACTGGACTTAGAGGTTTGGGAGGCTGATTTTGACCAAATTGAAAACCAGGTGTATGATAGAGAATCAGAACTGTATGCATATAAACCGGATGTTGTGATTCTGTTTTATTCAACTCATAAGCTGTTAGTAAAGTATAACAAGTTGTTGCCACAGGAACAATCACAGTTAGCTGAAAAACACAATTCTACAGTAACGGCAGTTGTTGAACAATTAGGCAGGGTTACAGCTGCGAAAATTATCTACTATAATCATAATGAAATTGATGATCGTGTTTTCGGCAGTTTTTCTTCAAAAACAAATGCCTCATTTATTTTTCAGTTACGAAAGCTGAATTATCAATTAATGTTGTTTGCATCGGAACGACCCGGGTTTTTTGTTTGTGATTTATCAACGATTCAAAACCTGTATGGGAAAGCAGTTTTTTTTCAGCCACAAATCTATGTTAATTCAGAAATGGTGCTTAGTATAGATATTTTGCCGCAGGTGGCAATGATGACATTAGATATGATCAGTGCATTTTACGGTAAGATCAATAAATGCCTGATTCTTGATCTTGACAATACAGTATGGGGAGGCGTAATTGGTGACGACGGTATTGGAAATATCCAGATCGGGTACTTAGGGATCGGAAAGGCGTTTACTGAATTTCAACAGTGGGTTAAAAAATTAAAATATCGTGGAATTATTATCTGTGTGTGCAGTAAAAATACAGAGGCAACAGCAAAAGAACCATTTATTCACCATCCTGATATGGTTCTCCGGCTTGATGATATTTCTGTTTTTGTTGCAAATTGGGATAACAAGGTTAATAATATCAGGTATATCCAACAGGTATTAAATATTGGATTTGATTCAATGGTTTTCCTGGATGATAATCCTTTTGAGCGAACAATTGTGCGGGAGAATATTCCGGGAATTACCGTGCCTGAACTGCCTGAAGATCCGGCGCTATACCTGGAGTTCCTGTATGCACAAAATCTATTTGAGACAATTTCATTCTCACGGGAGGATGAAGAACGGACTCAACAATACAAGCTAAATGCTGAACGTAGTTTATTAAAGCAGAAATTTGATAGAGAAGATGATTATTTGAAAAGTCTTGAAATGTATTCGCTGGCAGAGCCGTTTAACCGGTTTAATTCGCCGAGAGTTGTGCAGTTGTCGCAGAGATCAAATCAGTTCAATCTGCGGACAATCAGGTATTCCGAGTCTGATATTGACCGTATCCTATCGTTGAATGGCTATCAGTCTTTCTCATTTACACTTGATGATAAATTTGGCAGCAATGGATTAATATGTGTTGTTGTTCTGAAAGGCGAAAACGAGACTACTGTATTTATCGAGTCCTGGTTTATGAGTTGCCGGGTTTTGAAACGAACGATGGAAAAATTTGTTTTGAACACCATTGTTAAATACGCAAAAGAGAAAGGCTATCAATTTTTGAAAGGTGAGTATATTGCAACGCCCAAAAATGAACTGGTGAAGGATCATTATCAGCAACTTGGGTTTACTGAAAGTAAAGGCAAATGGCTGCTTGATCTTAAACGTTTTAAAGCATGCACTACGTTTGTAAAAGCTGCACCAGGTTCATTTTATTCATAACACATACAAGTTCATAACAAATACATTTTAAAAATGGGAAGAGAAGATTTATTAAAACAGATCAATTCAATATTCATAGAGGTATTAGATAATCCGGATATTGTTTTAACAGAGGGCACTAATGCCGACGACGTAGAAGAATGGGATTCACTCAACCATATACAATTGGTGGTAGAAGTGGAAAAGACGTTTTCGCTTCGGTTCACTGCCCTGGAAATTCAAAGCTGGAATACCGTGGGTGAAATGATTGATTCTATTTTAGCCAAAAAGCAATGACAGTTCAAAAGGGCGATATTTTCAAACTTACGTTTGCTGTTACATACGAAGTTTACAATGGATTTGTTACTACTTTTAATGACCGAAATCCGTTACACTGCAACGAGGTCTTTGCTGTTGAAAGAGGTTTTCAGGGGAAGGTGATGCATGGAAATATTTTAAATGGATTTCTTTCTTATTTTGTTGGCGAAGGACTTCCAGATAAAAATGTAATCATTCATTCTCAGAGTATTCAATTTAAACGGCCTGTTTATTTGGAGGATGTACTCAGTTTTGAGGCAGTTGTTCATGACGTTTATGAATCGGTGAGGGTTGTTGAATTTTCATTTGTATTTCGAAACAGTCTGTTGCTGGTGGTTGCAAAA
>JAACZX010000209.1 GCA_009996555.1 Chitinophagaceae bacterium
ACAATCCTTTCAATGTTTGCAACCTGTGCCACTTACCTTCTTTCATTTCCTCTGCTGTTTCGAGGAAGCGTGCAGCCAGTGCCGGATCTTTTGCTTTAATTACATTGAAACGGTTTTCATGGTACATGAATTCACTCAATGGTAAGGACGGATCTTTTGAATCAACCACAAAGCGTTCGCCTTTTGGCTTCAGCGGGTTGTAATGGAACAATGGCCAGTAACCACTCTTCACGGCGAAGTCCTGTTCTTCTGCACCATGTGCCATATCAATACCATGTGCAATACAATGACTATAAGCAATAATCAACGATGGACCGGGATACGCTTCTGCTTCAAGAATAGTACGAACAGTATGCATATCATTACCACCCATTGCTATTTGTGCAACATACGCTGTACCGTGTGCAATGGCCTGCATCGCCAGATCTTTCTTACCTGCTGTTTTACCATTTACACTAAACTTGGCACTTGCACCAATTGGTGTTGATTTTGATTTTTGTCCGCCGGTATTGCTGTACACTTCGGTATCCAACACCATGATGTTTACATTTTCACCGGTACTGAGGATATGATCCAAACCACCATAACCAATATCATACGCCCAACCATCACCACCAACGATCCAGATCGATTTTTCTTCTAAGAAATCGGCGAGGTGGAAAAGATTCAATGCAGCCATTGAACGTTCACGACCTAAACGGTGTTTCAGTTCTTTCACCAGCTCATGCTTCTCTGCCAGTTCAGCTTCTGTTGTGCCATTGTTATTGATGATCTTATCAACCAGCTCTTCACCAATCATCGGGCGCAATTCATCAAGTAACTGCAAAGCCATTTCTTTTTTCTTATTGCTGGCCATGCTGAGACCTAAACCAAACTCAGCATTATCTTCAAACAAACTGTTTGCCCATGCCGGACCAACACCTTCTTTGTTTTTTGTCCAAGGTGTAGTTGGTAAGTTACCGCCAAAAATGGATGAACAACCTGTTGCATTGGCAACGATCATACGCTCACCAAACAATTGTGTTAAGAGTTTAATGTAAGGTGTTTCACCGCAACCGGCACATGCACCGCTAAACTCAAACAAAGGCTGAAAGAATTGTGAACCCTTCACTGTATTCTTGTTCACTCTTGTACGGTCAACTTCAGGCAGTGTTAAGAAATAATCCCAGTTTTCTTTTTCCTGTTCCTGAATATCTGTTTTATCCATCATGTTGATGGCTTTATGACCTGCATCTGTTTTGCTGGTAATCGGACAGAACTCAACACACAATGTACAACCGGTACAATCTTCTGTTGATACCTGCAATGTATACGCTTCTGTTTCTTTGTTCCACTCTTTACCAATCGGGTCAACATGTTTCCAACCTTCAGGTGCATCAGACAACAATGCTTTATCATACACTTTCGGACGGATCGCTGCATGCGGACAAATCATAAAACATTTACCGCACTGTGTACACAAACTGGTATCCCAAACAGGCACTGCATCTGCAATATTGCGTTTCTCCCATTTGGTGGTTCCGCTTGGGAAGGTACCATCAACCGGAAATGCACTCACCGGCAATTCATCGCCTTCACCCGCAATAATTTTACCCAACACTTCTTTTACAAATTCAGGCGCTTCGTTGGGCACGGGTGCATCAATTGGTTTATCGCCAATGGCATACTGTGCATAATCTACTTCGTACAAATTGGCGAGTGTTTTATCTACTGCATCATAGTTCTTTTGTACAACGGCTTCACCTTTTTTCCAGTAAGAATCATAAATGGCTTCTTTGATTTTTGCAATGGCTTCTTCACGTGGCAACACATTGCTGATAGCAAAGAAACAGGTTTGCAAAATAGTATTGATGCGGTTGCCCATACCGGCTTCTTTTGCTACTGTGTATGCATTGATGGCATAGAATTTTAATTTTTTATGAACGATCTCTTCCTGGATCTTCTTCGGCAATTTGCTCCATAGCTCTTCTTTTTCATAAGGCGCATTTAACAGGAACACTGCATTCTCTTCTGCATCTTTCAGAATATCGTACTTCGTTAAATAGTTGAAGTGATGACAGGCCACAAAGTTTGCCGACTGAACCAGGTAAGTTGACTGAATGGGGTTCTTACCAAAACGCAGATGCGATACCGTTAATGAACCGGATTTTTTTGAATCGTACACAAAATAACCCTGCACATGATCGTTGGTTTTATCGCCAATGATCTTGATGGAGTTTTTGTTGGCGCTCACTGTACCATCGGCACCTAAACCAAAGAACAAACCACGGAACTGGTGTTGCTCTTCCAGGTTAAATGTTTTATCGTATTCTAAACTTGTATGTGTAACATCATCATCAATACCAATGGTAAAGTGATTTTTCGGATGTTCTTTTTTCAACTCACGGAACACAGCTTTCACCATGGCAGGAGTAAACTCTTTGCTCGATAAACCATAACGTCCGCCAATAACATGTGCATGATGATTTTCCTGCGCTTCGTTCAATGCATTCACCACATTCATGTACAAAGGTTCGCCAATACCGTTGGGCTCTTTACAACGGTCGAGCACTGCAATACTCACCACACTCTTCGGCAATGCGTCCATGAATGCTTCCACATCCAAAGGACGGAACAACCGTACAGTAATCATACCCACGTGTGAACCATGTTCATTCAAATAGTCAACTGTTTCTTTTACGGCACCTGCACCTGAACCCATCAACACAACTACACGATCAGGATGAGCATGACCATAATATTCATACAATTTATATTTACGTCCGGTTAATTCTGCAAACTCATCCATTACTGTTTGCACGGTAGATGGCACCAATGCATGATAGGTGTTTGCAGCTTCTCTGTTCTGGAAATACACATCAGGGTTTTGTGCAGTACCACGTATGAATGGATTGTTGGGATTCAATGCACGGTTGCGGTGTGCATGAATGGCTTCCATATCCATCATGCGTTCAATGATTTCATCAGGGATCACTTCAACTTCATTCAACTCATGCGAAGTACGGAAGCCATCAAAAATATTGAGAAAAGGAACTCTTGAACGTAAGGTAGATGCCTGTGCAATCAAGGCCATGTCCATCACCTCTTGCGGATTGTTGCCGAACAACATGGCAAAACCTGTTGAACGCACCGCCATTACATCACTATGATCACCAAAGATTGAAAGTGCGTGAGTAGCCAAACTACGTGCAGCAATATGAAACACCGTTGGCGTTAACTCACCGGCAATTTTAAACATGTTAGGAATCATCAGCAACAACCCTTGCGATGCAGTAAAGGTTGATGCCAGTGCACCGCCCTGCAATGCACCATGTATGGCACCTGCAGCACCCGCTTCACTCTGCATTTCCATAATGCGGGGAACCGTTCCGAAAATATTTTTCATGCCTTTGGCACTCCACTCGTCGGCCCACTCGCCCATGGTGCTCGATGGAGTGATGGGATAAATAGCGCACACTTCATTGCACTTATAGGCAATGTAAGCGGCGGCCTCGTTGCCGTCCATAACCTCGTACTGAGCTTTCTCAGGCTGAGTTTTCTCCGGCTGTACTGCAGTGATTGTTGCTTCCATGATTTACTATTATTTGAAGCAACGAATTTACCCGAGCCCGGAAGGGTGATACATGACCATCATCAGCCAAAAAGCTAATTGATATGAGGAAAGGCAGGTTTGGTGGCGAGCTGTATATTATAATGGCATCAACTGTTGCCACGCTCGGTTCATAGTTCCGTTTTCATGGCAGCAAGTTGAGCAGTGGTGCAGAAAACCCGAACAGATAATTAGTGATTTGCAGCTGCCGTTGTTGTGTCGCCTACCAATAACTTGTATTACATATACTTTATCGTTTAGTGCCAGAAGTCTTAAAAATTCTTTTCAATTTATTCTAATCTTCAATGATTTAATTTCTCCCATAGGGATGACCTCTGTTATTTTATTTGCGTTATCATGAACAAAGAGATAGCCATTTGTCTTGCCGATGTAAAAAACTGAATCATTCGACACAAATGGTTCTGCTCTTGAAATCGTCGTACCCTTATAATAACCATGCTCAACTTTATAAACATCGAAACTTGCACTTCCAATCACAAACGCCAGTAATATAATTGCTGCTGAAATTGCACTGATTATATTTTTCTCAATCATTAGTCGCCTCAATTTATAAACTAGAAAGAAGCCTAACATAGAAACCGGAAATATAAAAGAAGAAACAGTAATATAGTATTGATTCGTTTTTTTTGCGATAAAATACAAACCAATACTACTTACTATTATCACTACTAAACTTATTCTGTCGCCAACTCGAGTAACTTTTGCAAATCTTTCTTCTTTTTTCCCAAATAGCGGTTCATTAGAATTCTTAAAAACGGGGGCATTAAATATAATTTGAATAATTATTCCAGTCGCAAAAACAAAACAGATTAAAATCAAATCTTCAGAAATAAACGCAGGGAGTTCGGAAAAACTTATAAAGTAATATATAGGAATACTAAAGCCCCGGTAAAATAGTATTTGCTTTATTAAGCTGAGAATAATGACAAATACTGACAAAAGCGGAAGATTAATTTTTAATTCTTTAAGCATTGTCTATATATAGTTTTGTTGTCTAAGTAGTTTCTCCGCCCTTCAACTCTTTTCTGACGCTAATATTTCATAGAATCACTTGATGTCGATCAATCTAGCCTGACTACATTACCATCAATCACTTTCATTATTTCGTCTGAAACCGATTTTTCTTTTCGGAACCACAGGCAACTTCTGCTTTTCAATCAG
>JAACZX010000579.1 GCA_009996555.1 Chitinophagaceae bacterium
ATCTTGCAACCGGGTTGTCTATGCTTGGCAACCATAGTCCCTTATGTTGAAACCGCTTATTCTGTTTGTAACAATCACTTGCTGTACATTTCTGTCTGCTAAAGCACAGCAAACGCAAATTGATACTACCGGTATCAATGTTGATTCATTGGAAAAAGAGATCAATGCTTTTCTCGATTTCTACGATTCATTGAAAGCGCCAAAAAGTTACTGGCTGGTATCGCTTGGCGTGGGTAACACACAGTTCAGTGTAAGGAACATGGCCCTCAATGCGCAACAGTCGGCAACCAATCTCAGTTTCACCCCCACTATTGGTTATTACGATAAAAGCGGATTGGGTATTACCTACAACAATTACCTGCTTACAGAAAAGGGTAAAACGCAATTGCTGCAACATGCACTCACGCTGTCTTACGATTACCTGAAAGATGAAGCTGTAACAGGCGGTATTTCTTATACACGTTTTTTTGGTAAGAAGGAATTTGTAAACGCATCATCGCCTTATGACAATGATGTGCTGGCATACATCCAGTTTGGCAAAGGAAAACTGAAAGGCGGGGCCATGCTTGGTTTTTCGGGTGGCCGTTACCGTGAAACATTGCAGTACCTCGATTCACAAACGGTGCGGATGCCTTTAACCGGGCAATTGGTTACACAATATTTTTATGTAAATGATACATCGGATGTACGTGTCCGTGATATTTCTTTTATTCCATACCTGCGGTATAATCTTACTTTCAACGGTATTGGTAAGAACAATTACTTCAGCCTTCAGCCTTCGGTAATGTTATTAGGCGCAGCCAACCGTGTTACTGTTGATTCAAAAGGCACCGTTCGCCAACGGCTCATCTTAAGCCGCAGCCGCAGTTATTCTGAAACAGATGCGCAAACAAATTCATTCAACTTTCAGTCAGTAGGTGTACAGTTAGATGCTGCCTGGTACATTGGTAAATTCTTTATTAATCCGCAGCTCTACCTCGATTATTATTTATTAAGCAGTAAAAACAAACTGAGCGCATTGTATAGTGTACAAACAGGATTTATGTTTTAAAAACAAAGTTTGGCACAATTCTTCTTAACATATTTTTACAGCGGTTTATAAATGATTGGCATTTAATTAGCCGTTAATGGTATAACTAAAATCAAACAGAATGAAAAAGTCTCTTGTTATCCTTCTTGTAGCAATCACCGCTTCGGCAAGTTCATTTGCACAATTCCGTATAGGTCCCAAGCTTGGTGCAAACATTGGTAAAATAGAGGGTAAAGGTTTTAAAGAAGAATATAAACTCGGCTATCACCTTGGTGCATTTGCTGAAATTCCATTAGGGAAGAAATTTGCAATTCAACCCGAAGTTTTGTGGAACCAGATCAATTCCGATACGGTGTCTGGCTTTAAAGCAATCTACCAGGAGTTGGGCAACCAGGATCTCAAGAATCCGCAACTGAATTATATCAGTATTCCTTTACTGCTTTCTTACAAACCTGCTAATTTTCTTGCATTACAGGCAGGCCCGCAGTTTGGAATTTTGCTCAACAAGGATAAAACACTTGTACAGAACGGAGGTGAAGCATTTAAGAACGGAGATTTTTCACTATTACTTGGCGCACAGTTAAACATTCTTCGTGTAAGAGTTTACGGCCGTTATGCTATTGGATTAAATAACATCAATGATCTTCCCAACCAGGAGCAATGGAAAACAACAGGTTTCCAGGTGGGGCTGGGTTTAGCACTCTAAAGACTTACATTCCATATAAACAAAGCTCTCCGGTTTGCCGGGGAGCTTTTCTGTTTTATACCCATTCATCATCTTTTACTGATGTTAACAGGGTTCTTTCTCTCAATCTGCTATATTTACGCACTTAAAACTTTATCTATGCAACGTAAAGGATCACACCTCTTCCTGCTTCCTGTTTTTCTATTCCTGTTTATTACCTCTTTTGCCCAGCAACTCACGGATAAAATTCCGTTTGATGCAAAAGTAAAAACAGGTAAACTCGACAACGGGCTTACGTATTTTATTCGCCCCAATCAAAAGCCGGAGAAAAGAGTAGAGCTGCGGCTGGTAGTAAATGCAGGCGCCATCAATGAAGATGAAGACCAGCTTGGTCTTGCGCACATGACAGAGCACATGGCGTTCAACGGTACAAAGAATTTTAAAAAGAACGACATCGTTTCTTATCTCCAGGAAATAGGCGTGGGTTTCGGTAATGATCTCAATGCCTATACCAGCTTCGATGAAACGGTTTATATTCTTCCCATTCCTGTTGATAAAGCAGGCAATCTTGAAAAAGGATTCCAGATACTGGAAGACTGGGCACATAATATTTCAAACCTGAGTGATGATATTGATGAAGAACGTGCCGTTATTCTTGAAGAGAGCCGTTTGGGTAAAGGTGCTGAGGAGCGAATGTTCCGTAAAATATTACCGGCCTTGTTTGCAGGATCGTTGTATGCTGATCGCTTACCGATAGGTAAAGACAGCATCATTAAAAATTTTAAACATGATGCCATCCGTCGTTTTTATAAAGACTGGTACCGTCCCGATCTGATGTCGGTGATTGTGGTGGGTGATATAACTGTTGAGCAGGCCGAAGCATTGATCCGTAAACATTTCAACGGGTTAAAAAATCCTGCTAACCCACGTGAACGGAAATATGCAGAAGTAAAACCTTATGCAGCCAATGAAGTAATGATCTTAACAGACAAGGAAGCATCTTCCAGCGAAATTGCGATCAACTATCCGGTGTTCAAATATGAACCAATGAGTACTGTTGCTGATTACAGGAACAGCATTATTAAAAGTTTGTTTTTACGCATGTTCAATCAACGCCTGCAGGAACTGACGCAGAAAGAAAATCCTCCGTTTAATTTCGGCGGTTCAGGCTTTGGTTCCTATGCACGTGGGTACGATGCGTTTTCTGTGTACGCAGGTGCGGGCACAGGCGATGTAAAGAAAGCAACACAGGCATTGCTTGAAGAAGTGGAGCGTGTAAAACGTTTTGGTTTTACCGCAACAGAACTGGAACGCAGCAAAAAAACAACACTCAGCAATTACGAACGCAGTTATAACAATCGTGATAAAACAGAAAGTGCAAATTATGTAGAAGAATACATCAACTACTTTTTAAAGAAAGATCCAACACCGGGCATTGAATACGAATTTGAAAAAGTAAAAGAGTTATTGCCCGACATCAGCATAGAAGAAGTGAATTCGTTGGTAAACAAATTCATTAAAGGAGTTGATAATCGGTTCACCTACATTACACAGCCCGAACCAAAGGCTGGCGAAAAACTTGCATCGGAAGAAGAGATACTGGCATTCTTCCCCGCAGCGGAAAAAGCAGATATAAAACCGTATGAAGATAAAGTGGTTGCTGCGTCATTGGTTGAAAATAAACCCACTGCCGGTAAAGTGATCTTCAACAAGAAGAACGAAAAACTGGGTACAACAGAACTTACACTCAGCAACGGCATAAAAGTAACATTAAAGTCAACTGATTTTAAAGCAGACCAGGTATTGATGTCTTCTGTTCGTGCCGGTGGTAAAAATCATTACGGTGCAACAGATAAATACAATGCAGAATATGCTGTGCAGGTAGTACAGTCAATGGGTGTTGGTGCATTTTCGCCTGTTGATCTCCGTAAGGTGATGGCTGGAAAAACAGTACAGGTATCGCCGTTTATTGGTGCCGCAAGTGAAGGTGTTAGAGGAAGTTCAACTGTAAAGGACCTGGAAACAATGTTCCAGCTCACATGGTTGTATTTTACTAATCCACGTGTTGATACAGCTTTGTTCAAATCATTTGTGCAGCGTAATAAATCGCAATATGCAATGATGGGAGCAAACCCGCAGTTTGCATTTGTTGATACACTGTACAGTGTATTGTACAACAACGATCCGTTGGCGCCAATTACGTTGCCAAAGGCACAGAATTTTGATAAGATCGATATGAAGCGTGCCGTGGAGATCTATAAAGAACGTTTTGGTGATGCAGGCAGCATGGAGTTTGTGTTTGTGGGAAGCTTTAAAGAAGAAGAGATCATACCATTGATCGAACAATACATTGGCAGCTTACCTGCAACAGGTAAAAAGTTTGCATCGGTTGATAACAAGGTTCGTCCTGTAAAAGGGAAAAAGGATATGATGGTGAAGAAAGGAAAAGATGAACGCAGTATGATCATACAGCTTCATTCAGGTGAAGTGGCTTACAGCCAGGATCTTGAAATGAAAGCGCAGGCTGCAACAGAAGTGCTCAACATCCGAATTATTGAAGAATTGCGTGAAAAGATCGGCGGTATATACGGTGGTGGTATTTACGGATCATTGGAGCGTGAGCCTTACAGCAATTATACATTTGCTGTGCAGCTGCCTTGCGGACCGGAAAAAGCAGATACATTGCTGAAAGCCATCAATAAAGAAATAAAAGAGATCGTTACAAAAGGCCCGTCGCAAAAGAACCTTGATAAAGTAAAGCAGCAATGGCGTGAGCAACACAAAATTGATCTGAAAGAAAACGAAGACTGGCTTTCTGCAATTACTGAAAGCAAGTTTCCCGGAAATAATATTGATTACTTTATCAATTATGAAAAGTATATTGACCAGATAACCGTAAAAGATGTGCAGCAGGCAGCAGCCAAACTGCTCAATGGCCCGAATGTGTTTACTGCTATTCAGATGCCGGAAAATTATGTGCCCGGTGAAGAAAAGAAAACAGCTGAGCGTGATAACAACATTATTCAAACCATTGAAATTGATAAACCGGAAATC